>NZ_PSVU01000016.1:0-67152 GCF_002932515.1 Rathayibacter sp. AY1D5 | reverse complement strand
CCTGACCGCGCTGCGGCGCACCGCGGTCGGCCCCTTCTCCGTGGCCCAGGCCGGCGAGATCGACGAGCTCGACGTCCCCGCCGCGCTCCTGCCGCCGACTCCGAGGGACGCGCCCAGGTCGCGGGCGAGCGCGCGGATGTAGGTGCCGGAGGAGCAGGTGACGCGCACGTCCAGGTCGAGGAACCCCTCGACCGGGCGGCTCGCCAGGACGGCGAACTCCGAGACGGTCACGGGGCGGGAGGCGAGCACGACCTCCTCGCCGTCGCGGGCGCGGGCGTAGGCGCGGCGGCCGTCCACCTTGATCGCGCTGACCGTGCTCGGGACCTGCTCGATCGCTCCGGTGAGGGCCGCGATCGCGTCGGACACCGACTCCGGGGCGAGGGCCGCGACGAGGCCGGGCTCCGCCGAGGCGAGCACCTCGCCCTCCTGGTCGTCGGTGGTGGTGGAGGAGCCCAGCCGGATCGTCGCCTCGTACTGCTTGTCGAGGCCGACGAGGTAGGTGAGCAGGCGCGTCGAGGGGCCGAGACCGAGGATCATCAGCCCGGTCGCCATCGGATCGAGCGTCCCCGCGTGGCCGACCTTGCGGGTCCCCGCGCGGCGGCGGGTCCGCGAGACGAGGTCGTGGCTGGTGATGCCGCCGGGCTTGTCCAGCAGGAGGATCCCGTTCGGAGCCGGGGCGGGGGTCTCGAGCACGGGTGCGAGGATACACGGACGGATCGGGAGTACCCCCGGGGTGGAGCCGGAGCCCTCGCCCGCCCGTCCTAGGCTGTCCGGATGAGGATCGCAGTACTCGGAGCAGGCGCCGTCGGCGGCACCATCGCCGCCCTTCTCGACCGCGCCGGGCACGACGTCGAGGTCACCGCCCGAGGCGACCACCTCACCGCGATCCGCCGGTCGGGGATCCGGCTCGACGGGGCGTGGGGCGAGCACACCGCCTGGGTCCGCTGCGGCGAGTCCCTCGACCTGGTGCCCGATCTCGCCTTCGTCTGCACGAAAGCGCAGGACGCCGAGGACGCGCTGCGCACCAACCGCCGCACGGTCGACGGCACCCTCGTCGTCGTCGTCCAGAACGGACTGGACGGGCTCACCGCGGCGGCCCGGCAGGTGCGCGACGCCCGGCTCGTGGGTGCTCTCGCCCTCTTCGCCGCGAGCCACCTCGAACCCGGCCGCGTCACCGTCACGGCTCCTGCCACGACCACGCTCGGCGTCCCCGGCCGCCCGGCCGACGACGACGTGCGACGGGCCGCCGCCGTGCTCGGCGAGGCGGTCCCCACCGCCGTCACCGACGACTTCACCGGAGCGCAGTGGACGAAGCTGCTGATCAACGAGGTCAACGCCCTGCCCGCGATCACCGGGCTCTCGGTCCAGGAGACGATCGACGATCCGGGGCTGCGGCGCGTCCTCGCCCGGTCGATGCGCGAGGCCGCCCGGACGGGCTTCGCGTCTGGCGTCCGCTTCGGCTCGCTGCAGGGACTCTCGAACACGTCCGTCCGCGCCCTGGCCGCCGCTCCCCTGCCCCTGGTCGAGCTGCTCCCCCGCCGGATGGCCGCGCGGATGGGCGAGGTGCCGAACCCCGGGTCGACGCTGCAGAGCGTCCGCCGCGGAGTGCCGAGCGAGATCGACCACCTGGCCGGGGCCGTGGTCCGCACCGCTCACCGCGGCGGGCGCGAGGCACCGGTCAACCAGCTGCTGGTCGACCTGGTGCACGAGGTCGAGCGGGCGGGCGCCTTCGTGCCGCCGGCGGAGGTCGTGCGCCGCGCCGCCCTGGTCTGAGCCCGCGGCCCTGTCGGACGGACGCCGCCCGCGGCGGCGGCCTCCGTCCCGAGGCTCAGCAGGAGTCGGCGAAGAGGCGCCGGGGCTGCTCCGGATCGCGGACGTCGACGAGGATCCCCGCCAGCCGGCGCGGGTCCGTCGTGGCGCGGTACGCCGCGTCCACCGGCGGCTCCTGCGTGTCGAGGCGGATGCTGGTGCTCCACGCTCCGCGCAGCTCCGGCCGGAGGGCGAACTCGCCGTCGACGAGCAGCACCGCGTCGCGGCCGGCGGTCCGCCAGCGCGCCTGCCGCGCCTCGTCGCGCACTGCGTCGAAGCCCGCGAGCACGAACCCGGTGCTGCCGCCGAGGGTGAACGGATCGAGCAGCACGCGGCGCAGGAGCTCGTAGTCGTACCCGGCCGCGTAGGAGCGCTGCTCCTCGGGCACGGCGGGGTCGTCCCGATCGGCGCGGGGACGTCGGAAGTCGGCGAGGTGCGCGACGATCGCGTCCTTGCCGGCCCGGCGGAGCGCCTCCGCGAGGTCGACCGCGAACGCCGCGCTCACCGCGGGGTCGTCGCCGTCGATCCCGACCTTGACCCGTCCGCGCCCGTAGTTGTGAAGCACCTCCGCCGCGAGAGCGTCGAGCACATCGGCCTTCTGCGGAGCCCACCTGGTCATCCGCCCACGATACGCGCCGCCGCCTAGTGTGGGCTGATGCCCTCCGACCCTCTCGCCGACGCGATCACCGCCTGGTTCCGCACGAGCGCCCGCGACCTGCCGTGGCGCCGCGAGGGCTTCCCCGCCTGGGGCACGCTCGTCAGCGAGTTCATGCTGCAGCAGACCCCGGTGGTCCGCGTCGTCCCGCGTCTGGCGGAGTGGCTGGAGCGCTGGCCGACACCCTCCGCACTCGCCGCCGTCCCGCCCGGCGAGGCGGTGCGCGCCTGGCAGTCCCTGGGCTACCCGCGGCGGGCCCTGCGCCTGCACGCCTGTGCCGTGGCGATAGCCGAGGAGCACGGCGACGTGGTCCCTGACGACGTCGAGACCCTCCTCGCGCTGCCCGGCATCGGCGACTACACCGCCCGCGCCATCGCCGTGTTCGCCTACGGGAGGCGGCACCCCGTGGTCGACACCAACGTCCGCCGGGTCCTCGCGCGCGCGGTCGACGGAGCGGCGGAGCCCGGTCCGCCCCGCGCGAGGGCCGACCTCGCTGCGATGTCGGCGCTGCTGCCCGAGTCGCTCTCCGAGGCGGCGGCCTTCAACGCGGGCGCGATGGAGCTGGGGGCGATCGTCTGCACCGCCCGCGCTCCGCGCTGCGACGAGTGCCCGATCCGCGACCTCTGCCGCTGGCGGGCGGAGGGGTACCCCGAGCACACCGGGCCCGTGAAGGCGAAGCAGAAGCGGTTCGAGGGCTCGGACCGCCAGGTCCGCGGCCTCATCCTCGCCGAGCTGCGCGCCGCGCACGGCCCGGTCACCGCGGCCGAGGTGGAGTCTCTCTGGCCGGACGCCGACCAGCGCGGTCGCGCCCTGGCCGGGCTCCTCGCCGACGGCCTGGCGACGGGCGGCCCGGAGGACGGCTACCTCCTCCCCGGCTCCTGAGGGCCCGTCGACCGCCGTCCGCGTCGGAGGAGGCGGGTAGGGTCGGCGCCGTGACCGGTCGCCGCCTCCGCCTCCCCCGCCCCGACGCCGCCGTCGAGCGCGCCCTCGACGTCGACCTCGCCCAGGACGTCCAGCGCGCCCTCGCCGCGGTCCGCGTCGAGAACGACCTGCCCGGCCCGTTCCCGCCGGCCGCGCTGGCCGAGGCCGAGCACGCGGACGCCGGAGCGGACGACGAGGACCGCGTCGACCGGACGGACCTCCCCTTCGTGACGATCGACCCGCCCGGCTCGCTCGACCTGGACCAGGCCCTCCACCTGGAGCGCACGTCGGAGGGCGTCGTCCTCCGCTACGCCATCGCGGACGTGCCCGCGGTCGTCCGCACCGGCGGAGCGCTCGACGCCGAGACGCGCCGCCGCGGCCAGACCTACTACCTCCCGGACGGCCGCGTCCCGCTGCACCCCGCGGTCCTCTCCGAGGGGACCGCGTCGCTCCTGCCGGACGAGACGCGCCGAGCGCTGGTCTGGACGCTGACCCTCGACGAGCGGGCGGAGCCGCGCTCGGTGCACCTCGAGCGGGCGCTCGTCCGCAGCGTGGCCCGGCTCGACTACGAGGGCGTGCAGCGCAGCGTCGACGCGGGCGATCCGCACCCCTCCCTCGCCCTCCTCCCCTGGTTCGGACGCGAGCGCCTGGCGCGCGAGGCCGAGCGCGGAGGAGCGAGCCTGACGCTGCCCGAGGAGGAGATCGTCGCCGCCGACGGCGGCTACCGGGTCGAGCGCCGCGCTCCCCTGGCCGTCGAGGGCTGGAACGCCCAGGTCTCGCTGCTGACCGGTATGGCGGCGGCGACGATGATGCTCGACGCGGGGGTGGGCATCCTCCGGACCATGCCCGAGGCCGACCCCGCCACCGTCGCGACCTTCCGCTCCCGAGCCGCGGCGCTCGGCGTCCCGTGGCCCGAGGAGGAGGCCTACGGCGCCTACCTGCGCCGCCTCGACACCGACGACCCCGCCCAGCTCGCCATCATGTACGCCGCGGCGAGCCTGTTCCGCGGCGCCGGCTACACCGCCTTCGACGGCGCCCCGCCGGAGCATCCTGCGCAGGCGGCTCTCGCCGCGCCGTACGCGCACGTCACCGCGCCGCTGCGGCGCCTGGTCGATCGGTTCGGCCTCGCCGTCTGCCTCGCGGTGTCCCGGGGCGGAACGATCCCGTCGCAGCTGCGCGAGGCGCTGCCCCTGCTCCCGCCGCTCCTCGCCGCGAGCGACCGCCGGGCCGGAGCCGCCTCCCGTGCGGCGACCGCGATCGTCGAGGCCGCCGTCCTCCGCGGCCGCGAAGGAGCCTCCTTCCACGGGATCGTCGTCTCCTCGGCGCGCACCCGCTCCTCGGTCCAGCTGCTCGACCCGGAGATCACCGTCGACCTCCCAGCCCCGCTCACGCCGGGAGCCCGTGTCGTCGTCGTCCTGGAATCGGTCGACGTCGCCACGGGCTCCGCGGTGTTCGGGCTCGGCGCCTAGTCCTCGTCGTCCTCGCGGGGCTTCACATAGGGGTCGGCGTCGCCGGCGTAGTCCGCCTGAGCGGCGAGCGACTGCACCTGCGAGTCCTGGCTGCGCGCGGCGGCGAGCAGATCCTCGATGTGCTTCGCGTTCTCGGGCACCGCGTCGAGGATGAATTCGAGCGACGGCGTGAGCCGGGACGTGATGTTCCTGCCCACCTCGGTGCGGAGCATGCCGGTGGCGGCCTTGAGGGCCGCGGCCGAATCGGCGCGCTCCTCATCGGTGCCGTAGACCGTGTAGAACACCGAGGCGTGCTGCAGGTCGCCGGTCACCTGGACATCGGTGATGGTGACGAAGCCGAGGCGCGGGTCGCGGAGACCGCGCTCGAGCCGCTTCGCGACGATCACCTGGATACGTTCGGCGAGCTTCCTCGCCCGGGCCGGATCTGCCATGGCTGGTCCTCACATCTCTCTCGGCGAACCGTTCAGCTCGCCATTCAACCACTCTCCGCCCGGACGACCGGTCGCGTTTGAGGGGGCCTTGCTTCTGGGGCGTGATGCCCCTCGACCGCGCGTCATCGACGGCGCGGGTGTGGTGCCTTCTCGCGGCTCCCTGATCCTCGGGGACCGGATGGGGAGGGAAGGCTCAGGTGCTGGATCGGGAGCCGGACATCGCCCGCAGGCTCGCTGCTCGCGAGCTGCTCGCTCAGCGGGCGCACCCACCGAGACGGGAGCGCCTGATCGGGGTCGGTCTCCCGCACCCGGGGGTGCGGAAGCGCCCACTGGAGGGTCCGCACCTCCGGGACACCGGCGGCCCCCGATTCCTCCCGCAGGGCGCCAGAGGACGAGAGTCCCCTCCCGATCCCGCACGAACAGCGCCGTGAGACGCCGGAAGGCCCGGGCGGACCCGGGCCTTCCAGTGGAGCGGATCAGCCTCGCGGCTTCTCCTTCATCTCGATCGTCTCGATCTCGTCGCCGATCTGGATGTCGTTGTACTTTCCGAGACCGATACCGGCCTCGTAGTCCGTACGGACCTCCGTGACGTCGTCCTTGAAGCGACGCAGCGACTCGATGGCCAGGTTGTCCCCGACCACGACGCCGTCACGGATGACGCGCGCCTTCGAGTTGCGGGTGATCGTGCCGGAGCGGACGATGACACCCGCGATGTTGCCGAACTTGGAGGAGCGGAACACCTCGCGGATCTCGGCGACACCGGACTGGACCTCCTCGAACTCGGGCTTGAGCATGCCCGTGAGCGAGTTCTCGACCTCTTCGATCGCGTTGTAGATGACCGAGTAGAAGCGGATGTCCACTCCTTCTCGAGCAGCGCGCTCACGGGCCTTCGGGTCGGGGCGGACGTTGAAGCCCACGATGATCGCGTTGTCGATCGTCGCGAGGTTGACGTCCGACTCCGTGATCGCACCGACACCGCGGTGGATGATGCGCAGCTGCACCGAGTCGTCGACCTCGATCTTGACGAGCGACTCCTCCAGCGCCTCGACGGCACCGGACACGTCGCCCTTGATGATGAGGTTGAGCGACTCGACCTTGCCCTCCTCGAGAGCACGGGTGAAGTCCTCGAGCGAGATGCGCTTGCGGGCCTTGGCCAGCAGGGCGTTGCGCTGAGCGGCTTCGCGCTTCTCGGCGATCTGACGGGCCGTGCGGTCCTCCTCGGTGACGAGGAAGGTGTCGCCGGCGCGGGGCACGGACGAGAGTCCCTGCACCTGCACCGGACGCGACGGCACGGCTTCGAGGACGGCGTTGCCGTTCTCGTCCGCCATCGCACGGACGCGGCCGTAGGCCGTTCCGGCGACGATCGCGTCTCCGACGCGCAGCGTTCCCGACTGGATGAGCACGGTCGCGACCGCACCGCGTCCCTTGTCGAGCTTCGCCTCGATCGCGACTCCGCGCGCCTCCTTGTTGGGGTTGGCGCGCAGGTCGAGACCGGCGTCCGCGGTGAGCAGCACGGCGTCCAGGAGGTCCTGGATGCCGGTGCCCGCGCGAGCCGACACGTCGACGAACATGACGTCTCCGCCGTACTCCTCGGCGACGAGCCCGAACTCCGTGAGCTGCTGGCGCACCTTGGCCGGGTTGGCGTCGGGCTTGTCCACCTTGTTCACCGCGACCACGATCGGCACGTTGGCCGCCTGGGCGTGGTTCAGCGCCTCGATGGTCTGCGGCATGATGCCGTCGTCCGCCGCGACCACGAGGATCGCGATGTCCGTGACCTGGGCACCGCGAGCTCGCATGGCGGTGAACGCCTCGTGACCCGGGGTGTCGATGAAGGTGATCGGGCGCTCGATGCCCTCGTGCTCCGCGACGACCTGGTACGCACCGATGTGCTGCGTGATGCCGCCCGCCTCGCCGGCGACGACGTTGGCGTTGCGGATCGCGTCGAGCAGGCGCGTCTTTCCGTGGTCGACGTGACCCATGACGGTGACGACCGGCGGACGGATCTCGAGGTCCTCGTCCGTCTCGTCGTCGAGCTCCTGCTCGAGGTCGAGACCGAAGCCCTCGAGGAGCTCCTTGTCCTCGTCCTCGGGCGAGACGACCTGGATCTTGAAGCCGAGCTCGGAGCCGAGCACCTCGAAGGTGGCCTCGTCGAGCGACTCGGTCGCCGTCGCCATCTCGCCGAGGGCGAAGAGGACGGTGACCAGGTTGCCGGGGGGCACCGGCACGCCGGTCATGGCCTCGATCTTGTCGGCGAAGTCCGAGATCGACGCGCCGCGGCGCAGACGGATGACCGTCCTGCCGTCGCCGCGGGGGACGCTGACGCCGCCGAGCGACGGGGCCTCCCTGAGCTCGAACTCCTGACGCTTCGTGCGCTTGGACTTCCGGGCCTTGCTCTTGCCGCCGCCGCGACCGAAGGCTCCTGCGGTTCCACCGCCGGGGCCGCGACCGCGACCGCCGCCGCCACCGGGACGCGGGGCGAAGCCGCCACCGGCACCGGGAGCGCCGCCGGGGCGCTGGAAGCCGCCGCCGGCCGGACGACCGGCACCGCCGGGACGTCCTGCTCCGCCGCCGGGTCCGCCGGGACGCTGGCCGAAGCCGGCGGGGCGCTGGCCCATGCCGGGTCCGCCGGGTCGGGGCGCGCCGGGGCGCGGAGCAGCCGGGCGGGGGATGTTGCCCGGGGTCGGACGCGATCCCATGCCCTGCGAGCTGGCGAAGGGGTTGTTGCCGGGGCGCGGGGCGGCGGGACGCTGTCCCATGCCCTGGTTGCTGGCGAACGGGTTGTTGCCCGGGCGCGGGGTGCCGCCGGGGCGGTTGGAGCCGCCCGAGGCGCCGCCGGGGCGCGGGGTGTTCGCGGCGGGAGCCGGACGCGGGGTCACGGGCTTGGGTCCGCCGGGGGTCGCGCCGGACGCCGGCTTCTCGGCGGCGGCCGGAGCCGCGGGGGCCTCGGTCGGAGCCGGAGCGGCGGCCTCGGCGGGCGCGTCCTTGGCTGCCTGGGCGCGCTGAGCGGCCGCGGCCTCCTGGGCTGCCTGAGCCTGGGCCTGGCGCTCGGCGACAGACATCGGCGGTGCGGGCGCCGGAGCGGGCGGCTTGGCCGGGCCGGGCGTGGGCGCGGACGGACGGGCGCCGGAGGGGCGCGGGGCCCCGGGACGGGCACCGGCGGCGGGGGCGGCCGGGGTCGCCGACGCTCCCGCGGAGGAACCGCCCTGGCCCTGGAGGGCCTGGCGGAGCTTGCGCGCCACCGGGGGTTCGATGCTCGAGGACGGGCCCTTGACGAACTCGCCGAGCTCCTTCAACTTCGCAAGTGCGACCTTGCTATCGACACCCAGTTCGGATGCGATCTCGTGTACGCGTGGTTTTGCCACTTCTCTCCTGTCTTGGGCCTGCACCCAAGACGGGGGCAGGCGTCACGAACGGACGGGTCTCATTTCGAGCCGCTCATCAGTCTTCGCTCATGATCAGTTCACGGGCCGTTCTGCCTGTTCTCTATGGTGTGATCGTGCGCTGCTCCGGCCCCTCCGGTCGAGGGGCCGAGCCGGCCGGATCGTGCGATGTACTGCTCCAGCTCGCTCGCGTCCACGCTCTCGCGTGTCCGGAACGCTCTTCCGAACGCGCGGCGCTTGACCGCGAGCTCGTAGCAGTCGGCTGTGTCGTGGAGCCACGCTCCCCGACCAGGACGGACGGCACGCGGGTCTACCGCGAGGACGTTCGAGTGGAGGACCAGCCTCAGAAGAGAGGCCCGGGGGGCGCGCAGACGGCAGCCGACGCACGTTCTGACGGCTTCCACTCTACTCCCTCCCCTCCGGGACCGCTCCCCCGCACGGCCGATGCTCGGGGATCACTCCCCGTCCATCACCGAATCGGGCTGGATGTCGATCTTCGCGCCGGTCAGCTTGGCGGCGAGGCGGGCGTTCTGGCCCTCCTTGCCGATGGCGAGCGAGAGCTGGTAGTCGGGGACGAGCGCCCGGACGGCCTTGAGGCTCTGGTCGATCACGAACGCGCTGGTCACCTTGGCGGGCGAGAGCGCGCTGGCGACGAAGGTCGGCAGGTCGGAGGAGTAGTCGACGATGTCGATCTTCTCGTTGTTGAGCTCGGCGGTCACCGCGCGCACGCGCTGGCCGAGCTCGCCGATGCAGGCGCCCTTGGCGTTCACGCCGGGCTCGGTCGCGCGCACCGCGATCTTGGTGCGGTGGCCCGCCTCGCGGGCGAGGGAGACGATCTCCACCACGCCGGACGCGATCTCGGGGACCTCGAGGGCGAACAGCTTGCGCACCAGCGACGGGTGGGTGCGGGACACCTGGACCGACGGGCCCTTGGGTCCGCGGCCGACGCTCGTGACGTAGACGCGGATGCGGCGTCCGTGGCTGTAGTCCTCGCCGGGCACCTGCTCCTCGGGCGAGAGGATCGCCTCGATGGAGCCGAGGTCGACGTGGATCATCCGCGGGTTGGGGCCCTGCTGGATGACGCCGGCGACGATGTCGCCCTCGCGGCCCTTGAACTCGCCGAGCACGTGCTCGTCGGCGATGTCGCGCAGGCGCTGGTTGATGACCTGCTTCGCGGCGAAGGCGGCGATGCGGCCGAAGTCGCGCGGGGAGTCCTCGGCCTCGCCCACGACGGCGCCCTCCTCGTCGAGCTCGGGCACGAAGACCGAGACGTGACCGGTCTTGCGGTCGAGGTGCACTCGCGCGTCGACGGCGGTGGCCTTGTCGGCGTCGTCGGCCTGGCCGATGTGCTTGAGGTAGGCGGTCAGGATCGCCTGCTCGATGATCTGCACGAGTTCCTCGAAGGGGATCTCGCGCTCGCGCTCCATGAGTCGCAGAACGCTCAGGTCGATGTCCACGGGCGGGCCTTTCTCTCTATTCACTTGGATGCCGCGGTGGTGACCGCGGTCGTTCGCCTGCCGGGCTCTCACCCGGATCAGCCCTCAAGGGTACCCGACGCGGCCCGGGGTTCCACCCGCGGATCCTGCCGACGCACGGAGGGCCCCGCCTGCCACGGGAAGCGGTGGCGGGGCCCTCGGCGTGTCGGGTCTAGGCGCCCAGCCGGGCGAGCGCCTCGGCGACCGGGAGCTGCTCGCGCTCGCCGGACCGGCGGTCCCACAGCTCGACGATCCCGTCGGCCGCTCCTCGGCCCGCGATGACGATCACGGGCACCCCGATCAGCTCGGCGTCGCCGAACTTGACGCCGGGCGAGACCTTCGGGCGGTCGTCGATCAGCACGTCGCGGCCGGCGGCCTCGAGGGAGGCGCCGACCGACTCGGCGAGCTCGAGAGCCGCCGCGTCCTTGCCGGTCGCGATGACGTGCACGTCGAACGGCGCGACGTTCGCGGGCCAGAGCAATCCTCGGTCGTCGTGGGTGGCCTCGGCGATGATGGCGAGGATGCGGGTCACGCCGATGCCGTAGGAGCCCATCGTGACGGTGACGAGCTTCCCGTTCTCGTCGAGCACCTTCAGCCCGAGGACGTCGGCGTACTTGCGGCCGAGCTGGAAGACGTGGCCGATCTCCATGCCGCGGGCGGTCTCGATCGGGCCCGAGCCGTCGGGCGCCTCGTCGCCGGTGCGGACGTCCGCGACCTCGACGGTGGCGTCGCCGTGGAAGTCTCGGCCGGCGACCAGATCGAGGACGTGCTGCCCGGAGACGTTGGCCCCGGTGATCCAGGCGGTGCCGTCGACCACGCGCGGGTCGAGCAGGTAGCGGACGCCGGTCGCCGACTCCTCGCCCAGGACGGCTCCCTCGGCCGACCAGGGTCCGATGTAGCCCTTGACCAGTCCGGGGTGCTTCGCGAAGTCCTCCGCGGTGGCGGCCTCGACCTCGGCCGGGGCGAAGGCCACTTCGGCGCGCTTGAGGTCGACGTCGCGGTCGCCGGGCAGGCCGACGATCACGAGCTCGCGGGTGCCGTCGAGCGCGGTGAGCGCGAGGACGACGTTCTTCAGGGTGTCGGCGGCGGTCCAGGCGCGGCCGTCGGGGCGGGGCTGCGTCGCGTTCGCCAGGTCGACCAGGGTCTGGATGGTCGGGGTGTCGGGCGAGTCGAAGACGCGCGCCTCGGGCAGGCCCTCGACGGGCAGCGCCGCGGGGACGGGCGTGCGGTACGCCTCGACGTTCGCCGCGTACCCTCCCGCCGACCGGACGAAGGTGTCCTCGCCGACGGGGGTGGGGTGCAGGAACTCCTCGCTCCGGGAGCCGCCCATCGCTCCGGCGTCGGCCTGCACGATCACGTACTCCAGGCCCAGGCGGGCGAAGATCCGCTCGTAGGCGTCGCGCTGGCGCTGGTAGCTCGCGTCGAGGCCGGCGTCGGTGTAGTCGAAGGAGTACGCGTCCTTCATCGTGAACTCGCGGCCGCGCAGGAGGCCCGCGCGGGGCCGCGCCTCGTCCCGGTACTTGTCCTGGATCTGGTAGATCGACAGGGGCAGGTCCTTGTAGGAGGAGTAGAGGTCCTTCACGAGCAGCGTGAAGAACTCCTCGTGCGTGGGAGCCAGCATGTAGTCGGCGTCCTTGCGGTCCTTCAGGCGGAACACGCCGTCGCCGTACTCGGTCCAGCGGCCCGAGAGCTCGTAGGGCTCGCGGGGCAGGAGCGCGGGGAAGTGCACCTCCTGGGCGCCGGCGGCCTCCATCTCCTCGTGGATGATCCGCTCTATGCGGCGCTTGACGCGCAGTCCCAGCGGCAGCCAGGCGAAGACGCCGGGCGCCTGACGGCGGATGTAGCCCGCGCGGACGAGGAGGCGGTGGCCCGCGACCTCGGCGTCGGCGGGATCCTCCCGGAGCGTGCGGACGAACAGATGCGAGAGACGGGTGACCACGAGGGACGATCCTATCCGCTGCGCTCCCCCGGCTCGCGAGGGCGCCGGGAGCCTCAGTCGGGGATCCGCGAGAAGACGACCGCTCCGCCCGTGCCGTCCAGCAGCACGTCGTCGGGGGTGCCGCCGATCGTCATCGGGCCGGAGAGGAGCGCCCGGAGCCGGATGGCCTCGGGGCTCGGCGTGTCGGAGCAGGTGTCGGAGCCGGTCACCTCGTCGCCGGGGATCAGCACGCCGTCGTCGATCCGGTAGGCGGCGCTGACCAAGAGGCAGCCGGTGCCGACGACCAGGGTCGGCGCACCCCCGACGCTCTCGGAGCGGAGGCGGACGCGGGCGTCCTCGACCCAGGCCGTGTACGGGGTCTCCCCCTCGGCCGCGGTCAGCACCCAGCGGTCGCAGCCGAAGGGGTCCTGCGGGGTGCGGCTGTCGATGCACTCGCCGGCCTCGGAGGACGGGCCGCTGCGGAGCGCGGCGACACCGGAGGCGAGGAGCGCGGCGGCGACGACCACGAGCGCGAGGCGCAGTGCGGGGCGGACCACGTCGATCCGCCCCGCGCCGTCAGTTCGCGCCGACGGTGACGACCGGGGCTCCGGTCGAGGTGTCGTCGGCCGGCATCTCGGCGGCCAGGCGGTTGGCCTCCTCGATGAGGGTCTGGACGATCTCGGCCTCGGGGACGGTCTTGATGACCTCGCCCTTGACGAAGATCTGGCCCTTGCCGTTGCCGGAGGCGACGCCCAGGTCGGCCTCGCGGGCCTCGCCGGGTCCGTTGACGACGCAGCCCATGACGGCGACGCGCAGCGGGACGCTCATGCCCTCGAGGCCGGCGGTGACGTCGTTGGCGAGCGTGTAGACGTCGACCTGCGCGCGGCCGCAGCTGGGGCAGGAGACGATCTCGAGCTTGCGCTCGCGGAGGTTCAGCGACTGGAGGATCTGCAGGCCGACCTTGACCTCCTGCGCGGGCGGGGCCGAGAGGGACACGCGGATGGTGTCGCCGATGCCCTCGCCGAGGAGGATGCCGAAGGCGGTGGCGGACTTGATCGTCCCCTGGAACTCGGGGCCGGCCTCGGTGACGCCGAGGTGGAGGGGCCAGTCGCCGCGCTCGGCGAGCTGGCGGTAGGCCTTCACCATGACGACGGGGTCGTTGTGCTTGACCGAGATCTTGAAGTCGTGGAAGTCGTGCTCCTCGAAGAGGCTGGCCTCCCAGACGGCGCTCTCGACGAGGGCCTCGGGGGTGGGCTTGCCGTACTTCTGGAGGATGCTCGGCTCGAGCGAGCCGGCGTTGACGCCGATGCGGATCGAGACGCCGGCGGCCTTCGCGGCGGCGGCGATTTTGCCGACCTGGTCGTCGAACTTGCGGATGTTGCCGGGGTTCACGCGGACCGCGGCGCAGCCGGCGTCGATCGCGGCGTAGACGTAGTTGGGCTGGAAGTGGATGTCGGCGATGACCGGGATCTGGCTCTTCTTGGCGATGATCGGCAGCGCCTCCGCGTCGTCGCGGCTCGGCACCGCGACGCGGACGATGTCGCAGCCGGACGCGGTGAGCTCGGCGATCTGCTGGAGGGTCGCGTTGATGTTCGTCGTCGGTGTGGTGCACATCGACTGGACGCTGACCTGCGCGTCACCGCCCACGAGCACCTTGCCCACCTTGATCTGGCGGGACTTGCGGCGGGGGGCGAGGGTCATGGGGACCTTGGGAAGACCCAGATTCACTGCTGGCACGCGCCCCATCGTACGCGCGCCGCGGGACCCCTCGTCCGCTCGCCGCACCTTCCCAGCCGCCGCCCCTCCTGCGCGCCTCGGAACCCGTCCACCGCACCTGCTCTCAGCCCGAGACCGCACGACGATCCGCGGTCGCCGCGCCCCGAGCCGAACCGCCGATCCCGTCCAAGCGATTCACCGCAGACGCTGCCAGCCCGCTCCCTTCACAGAGCGGACCGCGCCACGCCGGTCAGCGACCGCCCTGCCACCCCCGAGGCGAACGGGTGAATCGCGTCCCAGCGATTCGCCCTAGCCGTCCGCACCCCGCTCCACCCACGCCCCCACCCCGAGAAGCCGACCGCGCCACGCCGGGCGAGGCCCGTGCTCCCACGCTCGAGGCGAACGGGTGAATCGCGTCCCAGCGATTCGCCCCAGCCGTTCGCACCCCGCTCCACCCACGCCCCCACCCCGAGAAGCCGACCGCGCCACGCCGGGCGAGGACCGGCGTGGAATCCAACTCAGAACAGCGTGATCGGCTTGACGATGTCGGCGTAGATAAGGAGGGCGCTCATGCCGCCGAGGACGAGGACGACGACGTAGGTGAGCGGGAGCAGGCGGGCGATGTCGACGGGGCCGGGGTCGCGGCGTCCGAAGAGCTTGGCGATCCGGCGGCGCAGGCCCTCCCAGAGGGCGCCGGCGATGTGGCCGCCGTCCATGGGGAGCAGCGGCACCAAGTTGAAGACGAGGAGGGCGACGTTGAGCGAGGCGAGGACGCCGACCATCGTCTGCACCTTCGACACGACGGGGAGCTGGTCGGAGGCGGCGATCTCGCCCGCGATCCGGCCGACTCCGACGACGCTGATCGGGCCGTTGGCGTCGCGTGCCTCCGAGCCGAACGCCGCCTGGGCGACGTCGATGAGGCGCTGCGGCAGGTTGAGGATCACGTGGGCGACGCTGGTGATGTTCGACCAGACCGTCTCGGGCACCGCGGTGACCGGCTGCTGCGCGAGGGCCGACGTGGGCGAGATGCCGATGAAGCCGACCGTCTGCGTCTCGATCGCACCGGAGGCGTCGGTGACGGGGGCGCCGTTCGCGTCGGTCACCGCGACCTCGTTCTCGGCGGGGGTGATCGTGAGGGTCAGCGGCGCGCCGTCGCGCTGGACGGACACGCTGAGCGGGACGCCCGCGGAGCGCTGGATGATCGGGGTCAGGTCGTTCCAGGTGCTCACCGGAGTGCCGTCGATCGCCGTGATCGTGTCGCCCGGCAGCAGGCCGGCCGCGGCTCCGGGTGCCAGCGGGTCGTCGGCGGTGCAGGTCGCGGTCGCGCGCTGCGACTCCGGGACCACGCACTGCGAGACCGCGGCGAGGGTGCTGGTGCTCTGCGGGATCCCGATGCCGCAGAGGAGGACGGTGAAGAGGACCGTGGCGATCACGAGGTTCATGAAGGGGCCGCCGGCCATGACGATCACGCGCTTCCACACGGGGAGCCGGTAGAACGCGCGATGGTCCTCGCCGTCGCCGATCGTCTCGGCGCTGGCGGCACGGGCCTCGTCGATCATCGTGGCGTAGGCGCCGCGCCGGGGCTCCTCGAGCTGGGCCTCGGAGGACGCCAGGCCGTTGAAGAAGCCTGTGCTCGACTCCGTGGGCCGGTCCCCCGGGTGCTTCGGCGGGTACATGCCGATCATGGCGATGTAGCCGCCGAGCGGGATCGCCTTGACGCCGTACTCCGTCTCGCCTCGGCGCCGGGAGAAGAGGGTCGGCCCGAACCCGATCATGTACTGCGTGACCTTGACCCCGAACAGCTTGGCGGGGAGCAGGTGCCCGACCTCGTGCAGGGCGATGGAGAGGGCGACGCCGACGGCGATGATGACGACGCCGAGGACGAAGAGCAGCACGGATTCCACCGACACACTGTAGGCCGGGCCCGCCCGTCCACGCTGGGGTGCGCCTGCACGGATCCGATGAACTCCGCGGCCGAGCGGATCAGCGGCGCGACGTCCGCCGACACGGATCCGCGGAGAAGGAGCCCGTTCGGATGACCCCTGGTCAGACTCCGGCGATCCGCTCGTCCGCCGTGCGGCGCGCCCACTCCTCCGCCGCGGCCAGCGACTCGCGGGTCAGCGAGCCGTCGACGCTGTGCGCGTCGACCACCGCCTCCACCGTCTCGAGGATGTCGAGGTAGCCGATCCGCCCCGCGTGGAACGCCTGCACGGCCTGCTCGTTCGCCGCGTTGAACACGGCCGGGTAGGAGGCGCCCGCCTCCCCGACGCGCTTCGCGAGCCGGACCGAGGGGAACGCCTCCTCGTCCAGCGGCTCGAACGTCCAGGAGTGGGAGCGGGTCCAGTCGAGCGGGACGCCGACCCCGGCGACGCGGTGCGGCCAGTCGAGGCCGAGCGAGATCGGGAGCCGCATGTCCGGCGGCGAGGCCTGGGCGATCGTCGAGCCGTCGACGTACTCGACCATCGAGTGGATCACCGACTGCGGGTGCACGGTGACGTCGATCCGGTCGTAGGGGACGTCGAAGAGCAGGTGCGCCTCGATCACCTCGAGCCCCTTGTTGACCAGAGTGGAGGAGTTGGTCGTGACGACCAGGCCCATGTCCCAGGTCGGGTGTGCGAGCGCCTGCGCCGGAGTGACGTCGCGGAGGGAGGCGCGGTCGCGTCCCCGGAACGGCCCGCCGGACGCGGTCAGCACGAGGCGGCGGACCTCGCGGTGCTCGCCCGCGAGGAGGGCCTGGGCGATCGCGGAGTGCTCGGAGTCGACCGGCACGATCTGGCCGGGACCGGCGAGCGAGGTGACGAGCTCGCCGCCGACGATCAGCGACTCCTTGTTGGCGAGGGCGAGCGTCCTGCCCTCCTCGAGCGCCGCGAGCGTCGGGCCGAGCCCCACCGAGCCGGTGATCCCGTTCAGCACGACGTCCGCGTCGACCGAGCGGATCAGCTGCTCGGCCTCCTCCGCGCCGAACGCCGTGTGCTCGACGCCGAACGCGGACGCCTGCTCGTCGACCGCCGTCCGGTTCGAGCCGGCGGCGAGGCCGACGACCTCGAACCGCTCGCGGTTCGCGCCGATGACGTCGAGAGCCTGCGTGCCGATGGACCCGGTCGAGCCGAGGATGATGACCCTGCGCATCCGCCCATCCTGGCACGGAGCGCCCAGCGCCTCCCGGTCAGCTGATGGCGAGGATGTCGACCACGAAGACGAGGGTGTCGGTCCCGCTGATCCCCGCGTTCTGGTTGCCCTGGTCGCCGTAGCCCTTCGACGGCGGGATGGTGACCAGCACCTGCGAGCCGACGGTCTGGCCTACCACGGCCTCCTTGAAGCCCTCGATCACGTCGCCGGTGCCGAAGGCGGCGGGAGCGGGCTTCCCCCAGCTCTGGTCGAACACCTCGCCGGTGCCCCAGACCACGCCCTGGTACTGCACGATCAGCTGGTCGCCGTCGGCCACGGTCGCGCCGCTCCCCTTCTTGAGGACGGCGAGCTGCAGGTCGGCGGGCGGGTCGGTCGAGGGGATGGTGACGGTGGGCGCCCCGTCCTCGGCGAGCGCCACCGTCGGCAGGCCGTCGACCGGGGGCTGCGGCTCGCCGTCGGCGGCGGTCGGCACGATCTGCTCGACGTCGATCACCATGACGATCGAGTCGGTCGCGGCGATGCCGAACTGGCTCTGCCCGGCGTCGCCGAACGCGTCGGCCGGGGGAACGACGGCGACGACGCGCGAGCCGACGGTCGCGCAGTTGACGGCCTTCACGAGGCCGGCGAGGTACTGGTCGGTGTCGACCTCGAAGGCCGCGCGGCCACCGGACGCGTAGCTGCTCGCCGAGAACTCGGCACCGCTCGTCCCGTTGTAGAGCGTGTAGTCGACCAGCACGGTGTCGCCCTCGGCGACCTCCTCGCCGGTGCCCTCGATCGCGACGGAGCGCTCGGTGGCGTCCACGCTGACCGGGCTGGGGAACACGGTGACCGGCTTGGTGGCGAAGTCGCCGCTGGTCTGCACCGCGGCGGTCGCCTCGCCCTCGGTCGCGCAGCCGAGCGGGGTGGCGGAGGCGGACGGCGCTGCATCCGGCTCCCCGGGGGTGCAGGCCGCCAGGCTCAGGGAGGCGCCGAGGACGGCGAGGATCGCGAGGGTTCTGCGCACAGGGGCACCTTTCGTGACCGGCGGCGGCCGGTGGACGTTTGGGGATCGGCTCCATCCTGCACGGCGCGCCTCGCAACGCGCTGGGTGCGGGTCCTCGAACGGTCCCAGGCCTACCATCGGGGAATGCGTGAATTCTCGGTCCCCCAGTCCCGAGAGCTCGTCACCGAGCTCCCCGGCCCGCGCTCCGTCGCCCTCCAGGAGCGCCGCGTCGCCAGCGTCTCCCGCGGCGCCGGGACGCTCGCGAACATCTACATGGACCACGCGTCGGGCGCGGTCCTGGTCGACGTCGACGGCAACCGCCTGATCGACCTCGGCTGCGGCATCGGAGTGACCACCATCGGCCACGCGCACCCCGCGGTCGCCGCGGCGGCCGCCGCGCAGGCCGAGAAGCTGACGCACACCCTCTTCACCGTCACTCCGTACGAGAACTACGTCCGGGTCGCCGAGAAGCTCGCCGAGATCACCCCCGGGGACTTCGAGAAGCACTCGATCCTGGTCAACTCCGGCGCGGAGGCGGTCGAGAACGCCGTCAAGATCGCGCGGAAGTTCACCGGCCGCCGCGCCATCGCGACGCTCGACCACGCCTTCCACGGCCGCACCAACCTCACGATGGCGATGACCTACCGCCCCTGGCCGGAGCGCGCGGGCATGGGCCCCTTCCCGGGAGAGATCTACAGCCTCCCGATCAGCTACCCGTTCCGCGACCCCGAGGGCATGACGGGCGAGGAGGCGGCCGAGCGCACCATCGACTACATCACCACCCACATCGGCGCGCAGGAGCTGGCCGCGCTCTTCGTCGAGCCGATCCAGGGCGACGGCGGCATCATCATCCCGGCGCCGGGCTACTTCCGCCGCCTGTCCGAGTTCTGCACCGAGAACGGCATCGTCTTCGTCGCGGACGAGATCCAGGCCGGCATCGCCCGCACCGGCACCTGGTACTCCATCGAGCACCACGGCGTGGTCCCGGACCTCATCACGACGGCCAAGGGCATCGCCGGCGGCTTCCCGCTCGCCGCCGTCACCGGCCGCGCCGAGATCATGGACGCCGTGCAGCCAGGCGGCATCGGCGGCACGTTCGGCGGCAACCCCGTCTCCACCGCCGCGGCGCTCGCGACGTTCGAGGCGATCGAGTCCGAGGGCCTGCTGGAGGAGGCGCAGCGGGTCGAGCGCCTGCTGCAGGCGCGGATCGGCGACTGGGCCGAGCGCTTCGCGGTCGTGGGCGAGGTCCGCGGCAAGGGCGCGATGTGGGGCGTCGAGCTCGTCCACCCGGGCACGAAGAAGCAGTACCCGGAGGCGCTCACCGCGATCCTGAAGCACGCCACCACGAACGGCGTGATCGTCCTCGACGCGGGCAGCTGGGACAGCGTGCTGCGGATCATGCCGAGCGTGGTCATCAGCGAGGAGCTCATCGACGACGCCGCGACGGTCATCGAGGAGGCGCTCGCCCAGTTCGGCTGATCCGCCGCATGACCGGAGCGGCATGGACGCCCCGGTAGCTTCGTCGGAATGCGGATCGACGACGACCACGAGAGGCCGACTCCCCCGGGGATCGGCCTCTCCGCGCGTCTGGCGCGCCTGTCCATCGGCGGCGTCGGCCGGCTGGTCTACCGGCCGATCGTGGAGGGGCGCGACAACGTCCCGGCCGAGGGACGCGTGATCCTGGCGGCCAACCACCTCTCGTTCATCGACTCCCCGGTGCTGACGCTGCTCGCCCCGCGGCCGGTGCAGTTCCTGGCCAAGTCGGACTACTTCACGGGGACCGGCGTGCGGGGCGCCCTCTCGCGCGCCTTCTTCACGAGCGTCGGAGCCGTCGCGGTCGAGCGCGGCGCCGGCCAGGCCGCTCAGGAGGCGCTGGACCTCGGCCGGGCGATCCTCGAGCGGGACGAGGCGTTCGCCGTCTACCCCGAGGGCACCCGCTCCCGCGACGGGCGCCTCTACAAAGGCCGCACCGGAGTGGCGTGGCTCGCCCTCACCACGGGCGCGCCGGTGGTCCCCGTCGGCATGATCGGCACGCAGGAGCTCCAGCCGGTGGGCACGAGGGTGCCGCGCCTGCACCGGATCACGGTCCGCTTCGGGGCTCCGCTGGACCTCTCGCGGCACGGCTCCGCCGACTCCGGCCGCGTCCGACGCCACGCCACCGACGAGGTGATGGCGGCCGTCCACGCGCTCTCCGGGCAGGAGCTCGCCGGTGCGTACAACGAGTCGCCGCCGACGACCACGGTCGAGCGCATCCGCCGGGCGCTCCCGCACGAGCGCCGCTGAGCCTCAGCGCGCGGACGCCTCCGGCTCGTGGGAGACGGGGAAGTTCACCGAGTTGGCGATGAAGCAGAGCCGGGAGGCCTCGGCGTGCAGCGTCTGGGCGATCGCCACCATCGACTCCTCGGCGACAGTGACGCGGGGCCGGAGGGTCACCGAGGTGAAGCGGCCGCTCTCCCCCTCCTGCAGCATCGAGCCCACCGCGTCGTCCGTGTAGCCGGTGACGACGACTCCGTTCTTGACCGCCACGTGCAGGTAGGAGAGGAGGTGGCACTGCGCGAGCGCCGCGAGGAGCAGCTGCTCCGGGTTCCAGCGGTCGGCGTCACCCCGGAAGGGCGTGTCGGCCGAGGCGAGGATGGGCGCCGGGCCCTCCGCCGTGACGGTCAGCTGGCGCCCGTACTCGCGGTAGCCGCTCGTGCCGGTGCCCCGGTCGCCCTCCCAGACGACGGACACCGCGTACTCGTGCTCGGACTTCATCGGGCTCCTCCTCGACGGCGGTGGATCAGGCCGGTCGCGCCGGTCTGGACCTCTGGACGCGGAACCCCCGCGGGTAGACTCCGAGGACCATGACAGACACGCTCGCCCCCCAGGTTCCCACGTCCGCAGTCCCCCAGGAGCGGCGCGTCGCGACCGAGATCCCCGGGCCGCGATCCCGGGCCCTGCACGAGCGCCGCCTCGCCGTCGTGCCCACCGGCGTCGGCACCGCGCTCCCCGTCTACATCGACCGCGCGCACGGCGCGATCCTGGTCGACGTCGACGGCAACAGCTTCATCGACCTCGGCGCCGGCATCGGCGTCACGACGATCGGGCACACCGACGACTCCGTCGTCGCGGCCGCCGCGGAGCAGCTCGCGCGCCTCACGCACACCCTCTTCACCGTCACTCCGTACGAGCCCTACATCCGCGTCGCGGAGCTGCTGGCCCAGCACACCCCCGGCGACTTCGCCAAGAAGACCGTCCTGGTCAACTCCGGTGCCGAGGCGGTCGAGAACGCCGTCAAGATCGCGCGCAAGCACACCGGCCGCCCCGGCGTCGCGGTGCTCGACCACGCGTACCACGGACGCACGAACCTCACGATGGCCATGAACTTCAAGGCGCTGCCCTACGGCCTGGGCTTCGGACCCTTCGCCAGCGACGTCCACCGTGCGCCGAGCTCGTACCCGTACCACGACGGCCTGTCTGGAGCCGAGGCCGCCCAGCGCGCGATCTCGTACCTCGAGAAGACCGTCGGCGCGTCCGCCCTGGCCTGCCTCGTCGCCGAGCCCATCCAGGGCGAGGGCGGCTTCATGGTCCCCGCCGACGGCTTCCTCCCGGCACTGCAGGAGTGGTGCACGGCCAACGGCATCGTCTTCGTCGCCGACGAGATCCAGTCGGGCATGGCCCGCACCGGCGCCTGGTTCGCCAGCGAGCACCTCGGCCTCGTCCCCGACCTCGTCCTCTCGGCCAAGGGCATCGCCGGCGGCCTGCCGCTCGCGGGCGTGACGGGTCGCGCCGAGATCATGGACTCGGCGCAGGCCGGCGGACTGGGCGGCACCTTCGGCGGGAACCCCGTCGCCGCCGCCGCCGCCGTCGCGGTCTTCGAGCGCATCGAGCGCGAGGGCCTCCTCGCCGAGGCCGACCGGATCGGCGCACGCCTGGGCGCGGCGCTGCGAGGCCTGCAGGAGCGCTACGACATCATCGGCGACGTCCGCGGCATCGGCGCGATGATGGCGATGGAGCTCGTGCAGCCCGGCACCGCCGGCACCACGAAGGAGCCGAACGCCGTCGCGGTCCAGGCGATCATCGACTACGCCGCCCAGCACGGGGTCCTCGTGCTGAGCGCCGGCACCTACGGCAACGTGGTCCGCTTCCTGCCGAGCCTCGCCCTCACCGACGAGCTGCTCGACGACGCCGTGTCGGTCATCGCCGACGCGTTCGCCACCCTCTAGGCGCGATCCTCCGAAGGCCACCGCGGGCGCCGAGGCGCTCCCCGGTGGCCTTCGGCGTCTCCGGGAGCGCGGGACCGGTCGGCGCATCGGGCAGGATGGGTGGATGCCAGCAGGAACCTTCACCGTCGCCGAGTCCGTCGAGCTGGCCGTCGTCGAGCGATCCGGGTTCGTCGAGTCGCGCCACGCCGGCTCCGCCGTCCTCCTCGACTCCGAGGGCCGCGTCGCCCGCAGCCTCGGCACCCCGACGGCTCCCGTCTTCCCCCGCTCCTGCCTCAAGCCGTTCCAGGCCCTCGCGGTGATGACCGCCGGAGTCGAGCTGAACGGCGCGGAGGCGGTCATCGCCACCGCGAGCCACGCCGGCATCCCCCAGCACGTGGCGCTGGTGCAGAACCTGCTCTTCCGCGCCGGCCTGGACCACACCGCCCTGCAGTGCCCGGCCGACTGGCCCGGCGACTCCGGGACCCGCGCTCAGCTGCTGCGGGCGGGCGCGACTCCGGACCCGCTCTACATGAACTGCTCGGGCAAGCACGCGGCGATGCTGCTGGCCTGCGTGCAGAACGGCTGGAGCACCGAGGACTACCTCGAGCGGACGCACCCGCTGCAGCAGCACATCGTCGACACGATCGAGCGCCTCACCGGCGAGCGCGTCGTGGCCTCGGGGATCGACGGCTGCGGAGCTCCCGTGCACGCCCTTCCTCTGACCGCGCTGGCGAAGGGCGTCTCGCGGATCGTGTCCTCCTCCCCCGCCTCACCGTTCGGCCTCTACCGCCAGGCCGGCGTCCTCACGGCCGCGATCCTCGAGAACGCGTGGGCGATCGACGGCCCGGGCCGGGACAACACCGTCGTGATCGAGCGCCTGGGCCTGGTCGCCAAGCTCGGCGCCGAGGGCGTGCTCGTGATGGCCTCGCCCGACGGCACCACCGTCGCCCTGAAGATCCTCGACGGGAGCCTCCGCGCCGCGACCGTGGTCGCGCTGAAGCTCCTGGTCGAGGCGGACGCGGTGGACCGGACCGCGGCGAACGACGTGCTGGTGCGGCTGAACCCGGTCGTGTCGGGCGGCGGGCGCCCGGTCGGCGCGATCCGTGCCTCCTACGTCTGACCGCACCTCCCGGCACACCCTGAGCTACTGCTCGCGCGTGAGGCGCTTCGCCCGGGCCGCCGCGGAGACCTGCGTGATCACCACCACGAGGATCGCCAGGACGAACACCGCCGACGCGATGACGTTCGCCTCCGCCGGGATGCCGCGCGCCGCCGCGATGTAGATGTACTTCGGGAACGTGGTGACCGATCCGGAGTTGAAGTTCGTGATGATGAAGTCGTCGAAGCTCAGCGCGAACGAGAGCAGCGCCGCGGCGAGGATGCCGGGCAGCAGCAGCGGGAAGGTGATCCGCCAGAAGACCTGGTTCGGCGACGCGTAGAGGTCGCGTCCCGCCTCTTCCAGCTTCGGATCCAGGCTCGCCACCCGCGCCTTCACGGTGACCACGACGAAGCTGATGCAGAACATCGTGTGCGCCAGCACGATCGTGACCAGTCCCTTCTCGGCGCCCACGCTGAGGAACTGCGCGGCGAGGCCGGCTCCGAGCACCACCTCCGGAGTCGCCATGGGGAGGAACAGCAGCAGGCTGATCGCCGACCGGAACCGGAAGCGGAACCGCACGAGCGCGATGGCGATCATGGTGCCGAGCGCAGTGGCCAGCACGGTGGCGATCACACCGACCAGCAGGCTGTTCCCGAAGGCGGTCATCACCTCTTCACTGGTCCAGGCCGACACCCACTTGTCGAGGGTGAAACCGCGCCAGGCGAGGTTGCTCTTCCCCGAGTCGTTGAAGGAGAAGACGAAGGTGTACCCGATAGGGATGAGCAGGAAGAGCAGCGCCAGCGCCGTGTACACGCCGAGCCCGAGGCCCCGGAAGCGGCGGCGGCCCCGGATCGGGGCGGGGGGCGGCGCGCCGAGCGCCTCCTGGGCGCTCGCGAGCGGACGGTCGGCCGTCGCGGTCACAGGAGGTCCTCCGTTCCACTGCGCTTCACGTAGAAGCCGACGATGACCAGGATCACGGCCATCAGCACGATCGAGAGCGCGGCGGCCGCCGGGTAGTTCTCGAGCGTGAGGAAGTTCGCCTCGATCGCGTTGCCCACCATCGAGGTCTGCGACGAGCCGAGGAAGTCCCGGCTCGCGTTGATGTAGTCGCCCGCCGCGGGGATGAACGTCAGCAGCGTGCCCGAGACGATGCCCGGCATCGACAGGGGGACCGTCACGCTCCAGAACACGGAGGCGGGGTGCGCGTAGAGATCCGACCCTGCCTCCAGGAAGCGCACGTCGAGGCGCTCGAGCGTCGTGTACAGCGGCAGCGTCATGAACGGGATGAAGTTGTAGGTGATGCCGAAGATCACGGCGATCGGCGTCCCCGTGAGGTGGCCGTCGCTCGGCAGGACCGCCACGGCCTTGAGCGCCTGCACGAGCGGGCTCTCGTCCGCGAGGATCTGCTTCCACGCCAGCGTCCGGAGCAGGAAGCTGATGAAGAAGGGCGCGATCACCAGCGTGAGGAGCAGGTTCTGCAGCAGCGGCCAGGGCCGCGCCTTCACTCCGATGAAGTAGGCCAGCGGGTAGCTGATCACCAGCGCGAGCACCGTCGCGATCAGCGCGTAGCCGAAGGAGCGGAGCACGTGCGGCCAGTAGTCGCCCATCACCACGAGGTAGTTCTGCCAGGCGAACCCGGGGGCGTACTCGCCGATGTCCCCGTCCGGCACCTCGGCCTGGAAGGACGTGAGCACGAGCGAGATCAGCGGCGCCAGGAAGAACAGCAGCATGTAGGCGATGCCCGGCAGCAGCAGGACCAGCGCGATCGTCGACCGCCGGCGGACCGGAGCGTCCTGAGGATCCGCCTGCCCCGTGGCGAAGGCGGCGAAGGCCATGCCTACGCTCCCCCGCTGCGACCGGCCAGGAGCCCCCGGCGCTGCACGGCGATGGCGCTGGTGGAGTCGTCCGCCTCGAAGCGCGGGACCGAGCCCGGTTCGTCCGCGAGTCCGAAGCCGTGCTCGGTGCTGAAGCCGACCCACACCTCCGCTCCCTCGCCGACGACCGGCCCGAAGACCATGTTCTGCGCGAAGACGACCACCGGGCCCAGGCCCGGCATCCGGATCGTGTACTGGGTGCTGACCCCGCTGAAGGAGACGTCGACCACGCGGCCGGGCCCGAGCACGTTCCGGCCGGAGTCCGCCGACGGCTCCTGCGTCAGCAGCAGGAGCTTCTCGGGGCGGACGCCGACCGTGATCTCCCCGCTCGTACGGGCGCAGCGGGCGACGGGCACGACGATCCGGTGCCCGCCCGCGTCGACAGTGAGTGCGCGGTCGGTGCTGCCGACCACCTCGCCCGTGAAGAGGTTGGACTGGCCGAGGAAGTTCGCGACGAACGCGGTGCGCGGGAGCTCGTAGAGCTCCTCCGGCGCGCCCATCTGCTCGATCCTGCCCTTGTTCATCACCGCGACGGTGTCGGCCATCGTCATGGCTTCCTCCTGGTCGTGCGTGACGTGGAGGAAGGTGAGGCCCACCTCCTCCTGGATCGACTTGAGCTCCAGCTGCATCTGCCGGCGGAGCTTGAGGTCGAGGGCGCCGAGCGGCTCGTCGAGCAGGAGCAGGGCGGGCCGGTTGACGAGGGCGCGCGCGAGGGCGACCCGCTGCTGCTGACCACCGGAGAGCTGCGCGGGGCGGCGCTGGGCGAGGTGGTCGAGCTCGACCAGGCGGAGCGCCTCGTGCGCCTTGCCGACGGGGTCGGCGATCCTCCGCCGCTTCAGGCCGAAGGCGACGTTCTCGAGGATCGACATGTGCGGGAACAGCGCGTACGACTGGAACACGGTGTTGACGGGCCGCTGGTACGTCTTCGTCTCGGTGACGTCCCGCCCGCCGATGAGGATCCGGCCGGCGGAGGGCTCCTCGAGCCCGGCGACCAGGCGCAGCGTCGTCGTCTTGCCGCAGCCCGAGGGGCCCAGCAGGGCGAAGAAGGAGCCCGCCGGGATGGTGAGGTCCAGGGAGTCGATGGCCGTGAAGCCCGGGTACTGCTTGCTGATCCCGACCAGCTGGAGGTCGGCGCCGCTCTCGGCGAAGGTCCCGATCGCCATCAGATGCCCAGGAGCACCTTCTGGAACTCGGCCTGGTACTCCTTCTCCTCCGCGGCGGTCAGGGTCCGGAACACGTGCGCCTGCGCGAGCGTGTCCTCGTCGGGGAAGATCAGCTGGTTCTCGGCCAGCTCCGGATCGATGCTCTCCATGACGTCCTTCGCTCCATCCACGGGGGTGATGTAGTTGACCCAGGCGGCCACCTCGGCGGCGACCTCGGGCTCGTAGTAGTAGTTCATCAGGGCTTCGGCGTTGGCCTTGCGCTCGGAGCCCATCGGGACCACGAAGGTGTCGTTCCAGAGTGCGCCGCCCGAGTCGGGGAAGGCGAACTCCCACTTGTCGCCGGCCTCGGCGTTGATCAGGGTGATGTCGCCGGACCAGCAGATCGCCGCGAGGGTGTCCTCGTTCTGCAGGTCGTTGAGGTACGCGTTCCCCTTGATGTTGCGGATCTGTCCGGCGTCGACCTGCTCGCGGAAGACGTCGATCGCGTTCATGTACTCGTCGTCGCCCCAGGAGCCGGCGATGTCCGTCCCCTGAGCGAGCATGATGAGCCCGATCGTGTCGCGCATCTCGCTCAGCACGCCGACGCGGCCGCGGAGCGACGGATCCCACAGCTCCTCGATGCTCGAGAGGCCCTTCGGCAGCTTCTCCTTGTTCCAGCAGATGCCCGAGAACCCCGCCTGGTACGGGAGGGAGAGCCGGCGGCCCGGATCGAAGTCGGGGTTCGCCAGCGAGGGGGTGAGGTTGGCGATGTTCGGGATGTTCGCGTGGTCGAGCTCCTGCACGTAGCCGCGGCGGACCAGGCGCGAGACCATCCACTCCGTCAGGCAGACCGTGTCGGCGCCGATGTACTGCCCGAGCGCGAGCTGGTCCTTCACCTTGCCGTAGTAGGAGTTGTTGTCGTCGACGGCGACGTTGTAGGTCACCGCGATGCCCGTCTGCTCCTCGAAGCCCTGGAGCGTGGGGTGGTTCCCGTCGTCGTCCTCGTCCATGTAGGCGGGCCAGTTGTCCCACACCAGGCGCGGGTCGCCGGCCGATCCGTCGGCGGCGGCGGTCGGAGCGGCACGGGTCTGCGGGGCGCAGGCGGCCAGGGCGAGGGCACCCGCTCCGAGGCCGATCCCGCCGAGGACCGCCCGACGCGAGAGGACCGCCCGGCGCTCGCGCTCGTGCGAGCGTGCCGCGGCGACGGCCCGGCGGAGGACGGGATCCCTCGGGAGGGGACGGGTCATGGCGGGGGCTCCTGACTGCGTCGGGGCTCGTGCCTCGGGGGCCGAACGTGGGGAAATACTGGCACAGCGCTCATCCGCCTGTCACGGCGAACGGAGGAGAACGCTCATCCGGAAACATGATCGTCACGAATTCCGCACCCGGAGGCCGTGTCGACCGCCGATTCGGTCCCCGGAGGCCGTGCCGTCAGCGGGTGAGGGGCGGGCGTCCCGAGCCGCCGGCGGACCCGTCGACGCGCTCGACCGCCATCTCGACCGAGGAGAGCAGGATCCGGCTGCCGAGCTTCGCACGGTAGCGGCGGCCGGCCTCGAGCGGGAGCGGCGCCTGGGTCGGCGCGACCAGCACGGACCCGTTGGCCGACCAGCGGTCCCTGACCCAGAGCCCGCCCTCGTCGAAGCCGAACTCGAGGTGGGTCTTGGAGAGGGATCGCGACGGATCCGGGATCGCGAGGATGTGCCGGAACGTCTCGTTGGGGTCCGGGAGCGGCTGGCGTCCGATCAGGCCGTTGCCGGTCACGATCGCGTGCTGCCCGGTCGCGAAGCTGAGGCGCACGAGCCCCTGCGAGGGCGGCGCCATCGGTGCGCCGGGGGCGGGACGCCGGTGCCGGCCGGGGGCCAGGCCCGGCAGCCAGGCACGGCGGGACGGGTCGAGGACCGTCGTGTCGCCGGAGGACGAGGGGCGGGACGCACCCGTCGTGGCATGCGCCGCCACCGACGAACCGCACTCGCCGCAGAGGATCGCCCCGGGAGCGAGGTTGGAGCCACACGTGCTGCAGATCACCGAGAACGCCCTTCCGCTCACCATCGTACCCAGCGCCGGCGCGGGGAGCCTCGAGCCGGCCGAACCCGACGCGAACCGGCAGGCGCAGGGCCGTCGTAAGGCCGTTCGGCGCGTGCGGGCGGTCGGGCGGCACCGCGACCGCGGCCGTCCCGTGCCGGAGCTCTGCTCGTCAGACCGGTGCGCCGGCCTCCTCGTCGCCGGTGACCGCGAGGACGTCGACGACGATCACGGTGACGTTGTCGCGCCCGCCGTTGTCCAGCGCGGCGTCGACCAGGGCGTCGGCCGCCTCCTGAGCGGAGCCGGTGCCGCTGAGCAGGTGGCCGACGCCGGCATCGGTCAGCTCCTTCGTGAGTCCGTCCGAGCAGATCAGCAGACGCGATCCGGCGAGGACGGGCACGAGCCGGTAGTCGGGGACGGGCGCCTCGTGGAAGCCGACCGCGCGGGTGATCACGTTGCTGTGCGGATGCACGTCGGCCTCGTCGCGGGAGATCAGGCCCGCGTCGACCAGCTCCTGGACGATGGAGTGGTCCACGGTGAGCTGCACGAGGGTCCCGGCGACGCTCAGGTACACGCGCGAGTCGCCGATGTTGAAGACGGACCAGTAGGGCTCTCCCCCGACCACCGTGAGCGCGATCCCGGTGACCGTGGTCCCGGTGCCGACGTCGGCCGTGTGCGACTGCCGGGCGATGTCCCCGACCGCCTCCCGAAGCGCCCGGTCGATCTCCTCCGCTCCGACGGTCGCGCCGAGCGCCGCGGTGGACAGGCGCGACACGACCGCGTCGCTGGCGACCTCTCCTGCCGCGTGCCCGCCCATCCCGTCGGCGACAGCGAAGAGCGGGCTCTTGGCGAGGTAGCTGTCCTCGTTCGCGCTGCGCACGTGGCCGGTCTCGGTGCGCGCGGCCCAGCCGAGGGTCACTTCGGCCGAGGGCGCGTCGGAGCTCCAGGCGGAGACGGGGACGGTGACGGACGCGCGGCTGCGGCCGATCTGCGTCATCGCTGCTCCTCGCATCCCCGTGGCCCGCGCCCGTCCGGTCCGACGGCCCGTGACCGCCGGCTCCAGGGGTGCCCGGCCGCCTCCCGATGGTAGTCGCTGACGGCCCTCCGCCGAGCCGGCCGCCATCGCTGTCGCCCGATGTCCGTCGCGCAGACGGGACCACGCTTAGACCACCGGATCCGATGCCGGAGCGAGCTCCGACGTGCGGATCCACTTGCCCGGGCCCCCGTGGACTGCCAGAATCGCCGCATGGCCCCGTCTCGCCCACCCTCTCAGCGTCCTGTCCAGCTCGACGAGGTGTCGAAGGCGATCATCGAGCAGCTGCAGGCGGACGGTCGGCGCTCGTACGCCGAGATCGGCAAGGCCGTGGGCCTGAGCGAGGCGGCCGTCCGGCAGCGGGTGCAGAAGCTCACGGAGTCGGGCGTCATGCAGATCGTCGCGGTGACGGATCCGATGCAGCTCGGCTTCTACCGCCAGGCGATGATCGGTGTGCGCGTCACCGGCGACACCCGCGACGTCGCGGACCGGCTCGCCTCCATCCCCGCCGTCGACTACGTCGTGCTGACAGCCGGCTCCTTCGACATCCTCGCCGAGGTCGTGTGCGAGAACGACGACGATCTGATCGCCCTGCTCAACCAGGAGATCCGGTCGCTTCCCGGCGTGCTCTCGACCGAGACCTTCGTCTATCTGAAGCTCCACAAGCAGTTCTACAACTGGGGAACGCGGTAAAAGATGACCACCGAGACAGCCTTCTCGACCTCCGGCCTCGAGTCGGGCGATCCCGTCCGCGGGACCGACGCGCCAGGGGGGATCGACGACGCCTCCCTGCAGAAGAAGGCGAAGGACCACCTCTGGATGCACTTCACCCGTCAGTCGACGATGGACTCGGGCGCGGGCGTGCCGATCATCACTCGCGGCGAGGGACACCACATCTGGGACAGCACCGGGCGCAAGTACTTCGACGGCCTGTCCGGCCTCTTCGTCGTCAATGCGGGACACGGGCGGCGCCGACTGGCGGAGGCCGCGGCGAAGCAGGCGTCCGAGCTCTCCTTCTTCCCGCTCTGGTCCTACGCGACCCCCTCGGCGATCGAGCTGGCCGACCGGCTCGCCGACCACGCGCCGGGCGACCTGAACCGGGTCTTCTTCTCGACCGGCGGCGGCGAGGCTGTGGAGACGGCTTTCAAGCTCGCCAAGCACTACTGGAAGCTGCAGGGCAAGCCGGGCAAGCACAAGGTCGTCTCGCGCTCGGTCGCGTATCACGGCACTCCCCAGGGAGCGCTCGCGATCACGGGCATCCCCGGGATGAAGTCGATGTTCGAACCGCTGGTGCCGGGCGGCTTCCGTGTCCCCAACACCAACTTCTACCGGGCTCCCGAGCACGGCGACGACCTGGAGGCGTTCGGCCTGTGGGCGGCGAACCGCATCGAGGAGATGATCGAGTTCGAGGGGCCGGACACGGTGGCCGCCGTGTTCCTGGAGCCCGTGCAGAACTCGGGCGGCTGCTTCCCGCCCCCTCCCGGGTACTTCCAGAGGGTCCGCGAGATCTGCGACAAGCACGACGTGCTGCTGGTGTCCGATGAGGTGATCTGCGCGTTCGGCCGCATCGGGCACATGTTCGCCTGCGACGAGTACGGCTACGTGCCGGACATGATCACCTGCGCGAAGGGGATGACCAGCGGCTACTCCCCCATCGGCGCGACGATCGTCAGCGATCGGATCTACGAGCCCTTCCGCCACGGTCAGGTCGTCTTCCCGCACGGCTACACCTTCGGCGGCCACCCCGTCTCGGCCGCGGTCGCGCTCGAGAACCTCGACATCTTCGAGGAGGAGGGCTTGAACGAGCGCGTGCGAGAGAACTCGCCCGTCTTCCGGTCCACGCTCGAGAAGCTGCTCGACCTGCCGATCGTCGGCGACGTCCGGGGCGACGGCTACTTCTTCGGCATCGAGCTGGTGAAGGACAAGGCGACGAAGGAGACGTTCGACGAGGACGAGTCGGAGCGGCTGCTGCGCGGATTCCTCTCGAAGGGGCTCTTCGACGCGGGGCTGTACTGCCGGGCGGACGACCGCGGCGATCCCGTCGTCCAGCTCGCGCCGCCGCTCACCATCGGCCCGCGCGAGTTCGACGAGATCGAGCAGATCCTCCGGAGCGTGCTCACCGAGGCCTGGTCGCGGCTCTAGCGCCCTCACGCGGCGCGCTCCCGACGATCGGCGGCGAGTGCGGCCGCGACTCGGCGCGCACCTGCGTGGTGCGGATCGAGAGCGACGGCCTCGTCGGCGAGCCGTCCGGCCTCGTCGGCACGGCCCTCACCGGCCAGGATCCGCGCGAGGAGGACGAGCACTCCGGCTCGCTCGCTCGCGGGTGCGACGACGGCGGCACGGCGGAGCAGCGGGGCGAGCGCTCCCGCCGCGCCGGGGTCACCGCTCCGCGCCGACCGCAGCACGCGGTCCGCACCGCGGCTGCGCTGCACGGCCACGACGAGCGCAGCCAGGCCCGCAGGCCGGACCTCGGGATCGGGACCGGTGAGAGCTCGCCGGACGAGGTCGTCGACGCCGTGCAACAGCACGTCGGGCAGTTCGGCCCGCGGGTGGCGGTCGAGGAGACGGTCGACCGCGGCGGCCACCGCTCGCGGGTCGTCCCGGTCGCCGGCCTCGAGCCCGTCGTCGCGGCCGGACGACGGGAGCACGGCGACGCGGAGGGCGAGGCCGGGGAGCCGGCGCGCACGCTCCTCGAGGGCGGCGACGAGTCCCTCGCACGACTCCGGACCCGCCTCGCCGGGATGCACCAGCGCGAGTGCTCGCTGCACCCGCCCGAACCGCCCGAGCGCGCCGAGGCAGGCCCGCGCGACCAGGGCCGGATCCGCCCCCGACAGCTCGAAGCGGAGCGAGCCGCTCGGCGCGCCGGCCCGGAACGGGACGAGCACGAGGCTCGCCTCCGCCGCACCCCGCCGGGATCCGTGAGCGGCATGGAACAGTGCGGCGTCGTCGGGTGAGGCCGGGACACGCGAGGCGGGAGCGGGGCGGAGGAGGAGCGCTGAGGAGGTCATGCTGCGATCCTGCCGACCACCGCACCCGCCGGGAGCGACGGTCCTCCGGGATCATCGGAAGGATCTCGAGATCGTCGCCTGTGGAGGAATAGGTCCCATCGACACCGAATCGCCGGCGCACGGATGGCGCCCTCTGGCCAGGAATCCCTCCACAGGGGCCGATCGGCCGAGTTCTGCACCGGCGTCCGATTCCCGCCGGTCGGTGGGGAGTCCCGCGGATACTCTCGACGCATGAGAACGACTCCCCTTCACGTCCGACGGACGACGAGCCCCCTCGGCCGCATCGAGGTGGGCAGCGACGGCGATGCGATCGTCTCGCTCGCCATCGAGCAGGCCGGTCTGCTCCCGCACGAGCACCTCCCGGAGTCGGACCTCCCGGTGCTCCTGCGGGCCGTCGAGCAGCTGGACGAGTACTTCGACGGGACCCGCCGCTCTTTCGATCTGCCGGTCGCTCTGCGCGGCACGCCCTTCCAGCTCGAGATCTGGCAGCGGCTCCAGGCTCTGGGCTTCGGGGAGATCACCTCCTACGGCGCACTGGGCACGGCCGCCGGTCGCCCCCGGGCGGGCCGGCCCATCGGCGGAGCGGTCGGTGCGAACCCGGTGCCGATCATCGTGGGCTGCCACCGCGTCCTCGCGAGCGACGGACGGATCACCGGCTTCAGCGCGGGCGAGGGCGTCGCCACGAAAGCCTGGCTTCTCGATCACGAGGGGATCCCCCACCGATGAGCACGGCCGACGGACTCGTCGAGGGAGAGGACGGCCTGGTCCGCTGCGCCTGGAGCGGCGCGGATCCGGAGTACCGCCGCTACCACGACGAGGAATGGGGCACCCCGCTGCACGGAGATCGCCCGCTGTTCGAGAAGATCTCCCTCGAGGCGTTCCAGTCCGGCCTCTCCTGGATCACGATCCTCCGCAAGCGGCCGAGGTTCCGCGAGGCCTTCGACGGCTTCGATCCGGCCCGGGTCGCCCGGTACGACGACACCGATGTCGAGCGGCTGATGGAGGACAGCGGCATCATCCGGAACCGCGCGAAGATCATCGCCACCCGGGACAACGCCCGGGCCGTGCTCGCGCTCCTGGAGCAGAGAGGCGAGGGCGCGCTCGACGAGCTCGTGTGGTCCTTCCACGATCCGGACGTCGAGGACCGGGTGGTCCGAGCCGCCGACGTCCCTGCGACGACGCCCGGGTCGACGGCGCTCGCGCGAGCGCTGAAGGCCGCTGGGCTCCGCTTCGTCGGACCGACCACCGCGTACGCGCTGATGCAGTCGGCCGGAGTCGTCGACGACCACCTCACCGGCTGCTGGCGCCGACGCTGACGCCTACGACTCCGGCACGACGAGGTCGAGCTCTCCCGTGTGCCGGTTCTCGGCGAGCAGGAACCCGCGCCCGGCCGCCCACGCCGAGAGCTCGCCGAGTGACTCCGTCGCCACCCGGTCCTCCGCCAGCGCCCTGACGAAGCGCCCCTTGCCCTGCTTGTTGAAGTGGTTCAGCGACCGGAGGGCGCCGTCGGCCCCGCGCGAGCGGACGCGGACGAAGAACCGCCCCTCGCCCGCGGGAACCGGTCCGAGCGCCGCGTACGCCTCGCTCCGCAGATCGAGGACGAGCCCGTCGAGCGCGCTCAGCACCCGCCCGGCCTCCGCTGCCCACCAGCGCTTGAGCGGCCTCCCCGGGACGCGGGAGTCGTGGGACAGACGGTAGGCAGGGATCAGGTCGAGGGCGCGGATCGGCCCCCAGAGCGCGGACTGCACGATCGCCGTCCGACCGAGCACCTCCCGTGCACCGGGATCGAGGCTGCGCGCGTCGAGCGCATCGAAGAGCACCCCGTCGAAGCGGTCGACCGCGGGGAGGCCTGCCGCGGTCGCGAGCGCCGCGTTGCGATCGATCTCGCCGAGCTGACGCGGACCGAGCTTCAGCGCCCGGGCCGAGAGCTCGCGGTCCCCGGCCAGCGCGATCAGCGCCTCCGCCAGCTCGCGCCGCTTCGGGTGGAGCTCGGGGAAGGCGAGCGACTCGAGCACGAACGGCTCGTCGCCGCCGTCGCGCTTCGTCTCGGACGGTGGCAGCAGGACGTGCACAGGACTCCTTCGGAGAAGAGGGACGGGCGGCACGACGAAGGGGCCGGACGATCGCGATGATCGTCCGGCCCCTCCGTGCCGCGGTGAGCGGCGGTGTACTAGACCAGCGATGCCTGACGGGCGACCACGGTCACCACGTCGTTCTCGACGGACAGGAAGCCGTCGTCGGCCTGCGCGGTGAGACGCGTGCCGTCCAGGGCCGTGACGCGCACCTCGCCGGTGGCGAGGATCGCGAGCATCGGCTCGTGGCCGGCGAGGATGCCGATCTCGCCCTCGACGGTGCGAGCCGTGAGCTGCTTCGCCTCTCCGGACCACACCTCGGCGTTCGCGGACACGACGCTGACCTTCAGGGTCCCGGCCATGATCAGCCGTTCTCCTTCTGGATCTGGGTCCACTTCTCCTCGACGTCCGAGATCGAGCCGACGTTGAAGAACGCCTGCTCGGCCACGTGGTCGAACTCGCCCTTGGTGATCGCGTCGAACGACTCGATCGTGTCCTTCAGCGGGACGGTCGAGCCCTCGACACCCGTGAACTTCTTCGCCATGTAGGTGTTCTGCGAGAGGAACTGCTGGATCCGGCGCGCACGCGACACCGTGATCTTGTCCTCCTCCGACAGCTCGTCGACACCGAGGATCGCGATGATCTCCTGCAGCTCCTTGTTCTTCTGCAGGATCTGCTTCACGTTCGTCGCCACGCGGTAGTGGTCGGCGCCCAGGTAGCGGGGGTCGAGGATGCGCGAGGTGGACGTGAGCGGGTCGACGGCCGGGTAGAGGCCCTTCGACGCGATCTCGCGGGAGAGCTCGGTGGTCGCGTCGAGGTGGGCGAAGGTGGTTGCCGGCGCCGGGTCCGTGTAGTCGTCGGCGGGGACGTAGATCGCCTGCAGCGAGGTGATCGAGTGTCCGCGCGTCGAGGTGATGCGCTCCTGGAGCACACCCATCTCGTCGGCGAGGTTCGGCTGGTAGCCCACCGCGGAGGGCATGCGGCCCAGGAGGGTCGACACCTCCGAGCCGGCCTGCGTGAAGCGGAAGATGTTGTCGATGAAGAGCAGCACGTCCTGCTTCTGCACATCGCGGAAGTACTCCGCCATGGTCAGTGCCGACAGGGCGACGCGCAGACGCGTTCCCGGCGGCTCGTCCATCTGGCCGAAGACGAGCGCGGTCTTGTCGAAGACGCCCGCCTCCTCCATCTCGGCGATGAGGTCGTTGCCCTCACGGGTGCGCTCGCCGACGCCGGCGAACACCGACACTCCACCGTGGTCCTGCGCGACGCGCTGGATCATCTCCTGGATGAGGACGGTCTTGCCGACGCCCGCTCCGCCGAACAGGCCGATCTTGCCGCCCTGCACGTACGGAGTGAGCAAGTCGATGACCTTGATGCCGGTCTCGAACAGCTCGGTCTTGGACTCGAGCTGGTCGAACTGCGGGGGCTTGCGGTGGATGGGCCAGCGCTCGGTGATCTCGAACGACTCTCCGTTGATCTTCCCGTCGGCGTCGGCGTTGAGCACCTCACCGATCACGTTGAAGACCTTGCCCTTGGTCACGTCGCCGACCGGGACCGAGATCGGCAGGCCGGTGTCGTGGACCTCCTGGCCGCGGACGAGTCCGTCGGTGGGGTTCAGGGAGATGGCCCGGACGAGGTCGTCGCCCAGGTGCTGCGCGACCTCGAAGGTCAGCTTGCTCGAGACGCCCTCGACCTCGACGTGCGTGTAGAGCGCGTTGTAGACCTCGGGGATCGCGTCGTGGGGGAACTCGATGTCAACGACGGGGCCGGTGACGCGGGCGATGCGGCCGATGGCCCCGCCCGACGTCCCGGTCGCCGCCTCAGGTGCGGTCAGTGTCATTGCTACTTCCTTCTGTGGTCTCACCGCTCCCGGAGGGCGGAGTCGAAACTGTGTGGAGCGGAGCCCTCTTACTTGGAGGAGGACAGGGCGTCGGCGCCGCCGACGATCTCGGCGATCTGCTGCGTGATCTCGGTCTGGCGGGCGTTGTTGGCGAGACGGGTGTAGGTCTTGATCAGCGTGTCCGCGTTGTCGCTCGCCGACTTCATGGCCTTCTGGCGTGCCGCGTGCTCCGAGGCCGCCGACTGCAGCATCGCGTTGAAGATGCGGCTCTCGACGTACACGGGCAGGAGGCGGTCGAGGACCGTCTCGGGGTCGGGCTCGAACTCGTAGAGCGGGTACAGCTCGCTGTTCTGCTCCTCGGCGCCCTCGACGACCTCGAGCGGCAGCAGCCGGACGACGGTCGGCTGCTGGGTGACCATGCTGACGAAGCAGTTGTAGACGAGGTGGATCTCGTCCACGCCGCCCTCCTCGTCATCGAGGTTGTACGACTCGACGACCGCGTCCGCGATCTCCTTCGCCGTCTCGAACACGGGCTGGTCGGTGCCGCCCGTCCAGACGCGGACGCTGGCCCGCTTCCGGAACGAGAAGTACGCGTTCGCCTTGCGGCCGACCAGGTAGAAGACCACCTCCTTGCCCTCGCTGCGCAGCAGCGCGGCCAGCTCCTCGGCCTCCTTGAGCACGCTCGAGGAGAACGCGCCGGCGAGGCCGCGGTCGGAGGTGAAGATCACGATCGCGGCCGTGTCCAGCTTCTCGCGCTCGGTCGTGAGCGGGTGCTCCACGTTCGAGTAGGTCGCGACAGCGGACACGGCGCGCGTGATCGCGTTCGAGTACGGCGCCGCGGCAGCGACGCGGTTCTGCGCCTTCTGGATGCGCGAGGCCGAGATCAGCTCCATGGCCCGAGTGATCTTCTTGGTCGTCTGGGCCGAGCGGATCTTCGACCGGTAGACCCGGAGTTGCGCTCCCATGTGTCTCCTGTTGTCCTAAAAGTGGCGAATCGACGGGGTGCCGCTGGTCAGCGACGGCCCTTGACGATCTTCTCCTGGCCGACCTCGTCGGCCGCGATGGCCTGGTGCTCCTCGCGCCCGACCGAGGCGAGCGGCTTGCCCTCACCGGTCTGGAACTCCAGCTTGAAGCCGTCGACGGCACGGTTGAGCTCGGCGACGGTGTCGTCGGAGAGCACGTTGGTGTCGCGGAGGGTGTTCAGCACCTGGGTGTTGCGGCCCAGGTAGTCCAGGAGCTCGCGCTCGAAGCGCAGCACGTCGGGGACCGGGACCTCGTCGAGCTTGCCGTTCGTTCCGGCCCAGATCGAGACGACCTGCTCCTCTACGGGGTACGGCGAGTACTGCGGCTGCTTGAGCAGCTCGGTCAGGCGGGCGCCGCGGGCGAGCTGACGGCGCGAGGCGGCGTCGAGGTCGGAGGCGAACATCGCGAAGGCCTCGAGCGAGCGGTACTGCGCCAGCTCGAGCTTCAGCGTGCCGGAGACCTTCTTGATCGACTTGACCTGCGCGTCGCCGCCGACCCGCGAGACCGAGATGCCCACGTCGACCGCGGGACGCTGGTTGGCGTTGAAGAGGTCGGACTGGAGGAAGATCTGGCCGTCGGTGATCGAGATCACGTTGGTCGGGATGTAGGCCGAGACGTCGTTCGCCTTGGTCTCGATGATCGGGAGACCGGTCATCGAGCCGGCGCCGAGCTCGTCGGACAACTTCGCGCAGCGCTCCAGCAGACGGGAGTGCAGGTAGAAGACGTCACCCGGGTACGCCTCGCGTCCCGGCGGGCGGCGCAGGAGGAGCGACACGGCGCGGTAGGCCTCGGCCTGCTTCGACAGGTCGTCGAAGATGATCAGGACGTGCTTGCCGCCGTACATCCAGTGCTGGCCGATGGCCGAGCCGGTGTAGGGGGCGAGGTACTTGAAGCCGGCGGGGTCGGAGGCCGGGGACGCGACGATGGTCGTGTACTCCATCGCTCCGGCGTCCTCGAGCGCGCCCTTCACCGAGGCGATGGTCGAGCCCTTCTGGCCGATGGCGACGTAGATGCAGCGGACCTGCTTGTTCGTGTCGCCCGACTCCCAGTTGGCCTTCTGGTTGATGATCGTGTCGATCGCGATGGCCGTCTTGCCGGTCTGGCGGTCGCCGATGATGAGCTGGCGCTGGCCGCGGCCGACCGGGATCATCGCGTCGATGGCCTTGATGCCGGTCTGCAGCGGCTCGTGGACCGACTTGCGCGACATGACGCCGGGAGCCTGGAGCTCGAGGGCGCGGCGGCCCTCGGAGGCGATCTCGCCGAGCCCGTCGATCGGGTTGCCGAGCGGGTCGACGACGCGGCCGAGGTAGCCGTCGCCGACGGGGACCGAGAGGACCTCGCCGGTGCGGGTGACCTCCATGCCCTCCTCGATGCCGGAGAACTCGCCGAGGACGACGACGCCGATCTCGTTCTCGTCGAGGTTCTGGGCCAGGCCCAGGACACCGTTGGAGAAGCGGATGAGCTCGTTGGCCATGACGCCGGGGAGGCCCTCGACGTGGGCGATGCCGTCGGCGGCGTCGATGACGTAGCCGACCTCGGTGGTGGAGGCCTTGCCCGGCTCGTACGACGAGACGAAGTCCTTCAGCGCGTCGCGGATCTCATCCGGGCTGATGGTGATATCTGCCATGGGAATTCCTATTCGTTGGGTCCGTGCGAGCCGAAGAGGTCGTCGGGGCCTGACCTGGATGGTGCGGGGGTCGAGGGCAGTGCCCTCTGAGGATACGTGCGCCCGTCAGGACGCGAGCTGGAGCTTCAGGTCGGACAGCCGTGCGGAGACGGTTCCGTCGATGACCTCGTCGCCGACGTGCAGGCGCATCCCGCCCAGGAGGGAGGGATCGACCACGACGTTGACGGAGACCGGTCGGCTGTACTGGCGCGTGAGCGCCGAGCGGAGCCGGTCGAGCTGCTCGGGGGCGATCGGTGCGGCGACCGAGACCGTGGCGAGGATGAACCCGCCCTGGTCGGCGACCACGCCTGCTGCGAAGCGGACGAGCTCCGGGATGCGGCGACCGCGCGGGTGCGCGATCAGCTGCCGGAGGATCGCCAGCGTCTCGGCCGCGGCCTTGCCCTCGAGGAGGCGCTGCACGAGCGCGACCTTCGAGTCGGCGGCGGCGAGCTTGCTGCCGAGCGCGAGCTCGAGCTGGGCGTCGGAGGCGACGACCTCGCCGAAGGAGTGGAGCTCCTTCTCGAGGTTGACGCCCTCCGGAGCGGAGGACGCGATCGCGCGGACCCCGACCTCCTCGACCCCGGCGACCATGTCGCTCGGGCTCGACCAGCGGTGGCCGACGATCACGGTGAGCAGGCGCTTGGCCGGCTCGCCGAAGGGACCGAACACGCGGGCGACGAGAGCCTGCTTGCTGCTCGAGTCGGCGCTCGGGTCGGCGAGGGCCGCGCGCAGCTGCGCCTGGCCGTCGATGACCCGTGCGGCCTCGAAGAGCTGCTGGGCCGTGTCGAGGGACGCCTGACCGGCGAGGGCGGAGAGCTCCGCCTTCGCCGATGCGAGTGCCTGCCTGGACGCGCTGCCCATCAGTTGTTCGCCTTCTCCGAGGCCTCGAGGTCGGCGAGGAAGCGGTCCACGATCGCGGACGCCTTCGCGTCGTCGTTGAGGCTCTCGCCGATCACGCCGGAGGCGAGGTCGATGGCGAGGGTTCCGACTTCGGAGCGGAGCGAGACCACGGCGGCCTGACGGTCCGCCTCGATCTGGGCGTGCGCGTTGTGGAGGATGCGCTCGGCCTCGACCTGCGCCTGCTCCTTCTTCGCCGCCACGATCGCGTTGCCGTCGGCGTTCGCCTTCTCGCGGATCACTCCGGCCTCGGCGCGGGCCTCGGCCAGCTGGGCGGTGTACTTCTCGAGGGCGGCCTCGGCCTGTCGCTGGGCCTCGTCGGCCTTCGCGATGTTCCCCTCGATCGCGGCGGAGCGCGCGTCGAGCATCTTCTGCAGGCGCGGCAGGACCAGCCTCCAGAAGAAGAACAGCAGGATGAGGAAGATCACCCCCGACCAGAAGAAGTCGTAGAACTCCGGGATCAGAATGACCGCGGGGACGTCACCTTCTTCCGCAGCGATGTTCACAGCGGTGCTGAACACGACTACGCCGCGAAGATGAAGTAGGTGGCGAGGCCGATGAGCGCGAGCACCTCGGTGAACGCGATGCCGAGGAACATCGTGGTCTGGAGGCGGCCGGCCATCTCGGGCTGGCGCGCCATGGCCTCGACGGTCTTGCCCGCGACGATGCCGACACCGATGCCGGGGCCGATCGCTGCGAGGCCGTAACCGACCGTCGCGATGTTGCCGGTGAGTTCGGCGAGAACGGTGACTGAGTCCACGAGTGGGTCCTTTCAGTGGGGTGATCGTGAGAACGGGCGGGAGCCCGTGAGTAGTGGGGTCAGTGCTCCTCGGCGACGGCCAACTGGATGTAGACCGCAGCGAGGAGGGTGAAGATGTAGGCCTGCAGCACGGCGACGAGGAGCTCGAAGAGCGTGAACGCACCGCCGAAGGCGAAGGTCACGACGCCGAAGAGCTTGAAGCCCGGGTCGATCTGGGAGCTGAAGAGGAAGAACTGCGTGGCCGAGAAGCACAGCACCAGCAGGAGGTGGCCGACGATCATGTTCATCACGAGCCGCAGTGCGAGCGAGAGCGGACGGATGATGAACGTCTGCAGCAGCTCGATCGGCGTGAGGATGAAGTAGATCAGGAACGGCGCTCCGGGCGGGAACAGGGCGTTCTTGAAGAAGCCCATCCCCCGGTCCTTGATGCCCGCGTAGATGAACGTCACGTAGGCGACCAGGCCGAGGAAGAGCGGCATGCCCACCACGGAGGTCCCCGCGATGTTCAGGAACGGGACGATGCCGGTCAGGTTCATCGAGATGATCGCGAAGAAGATCGTCACGAGGATCGGGAGGAACCGGCGCGCGTCCTTCTCGCCGAGGATGTCCTTGGCGATGGTGACGCGGACGAAGTCGAACGCGAGCTCGACGACGTTCTGGAATCGGCCGGGGACGAGGCGCAGCTTGCGCGTCCCGAGCCAGAAGAACAGCATCAGTGCGATGACCGCGATGAAGCGGACCAGCATGACGCGGTTGATCTCGAAAGGGGTTCCCTCGAAGAGGAAACCGGGCGGGAAGAACTCGGAGATCGACGGGGTGTGGAAGTCACTCTCACCGGTCGAGGACGAGACCAACAGGGTCACAGCGTTAGCAAACAGCGCTAGCTCCTGGAATTCGGGGCGTGGCACGTTGCAGCCGACCGAATCGAATCATTCGGACGCAACGCTCTCGCGACGACGAAAGGTGGGGTTTTCCGCTCGGACGGCGATCGTGCTCGACGACCGCCATCAACGATGAGACGATCTGAGGACACGTTCGCCTGCGGGATTCGTCCCTACTGTAGCAACAGAACGGCCTGAGAGCCGAATCGTGGTCCTCTCAGGAACCGTTCGGCTCGTCCTCATCGAGCGATGTCGCTGACGTTCGGCATGCGCGAGCGCGAGACGACGAGGACGTCGATCACCAGGGACCCCAGGACGGCGACGATGATCGTGACGAACATCGCGGTGCTGTTCAGCCACGGCTGATCGCGCAGGACCAGGGCGGCGATCACGAACAGCACGAACTTGGCGAGCCACGTGCCGAGGACGACGGCGAAGAACCCGCCGATGTCGAGGCGGTTGGCGACGAGGATGCTCGCGGCGGTGAGGAGCACCATCACGCCGCCGACGATCGCGCCGAGGAGGGCTCCGATCGCGCCCTCTCCCCCGGCGGCGATCCCGCCGACGACGGTGCCGAGAACGGCCAGGGCGAGCACGAAGAGGCCGCCCACGACCAGCGCGCGGCGCAGGACGGGGACGGACGCGGGCTGCGGACGGGGGGTGGCCGGGGAGGCTCCGGTCATGATGCTTCCTTCCGCGCCGTGGTCGGCGCTGTCGTGTCCCGGTCGATCGGGAGTCCGGCCGGCGGACGGAGCAGCTCCGTCGAGGACGCGCGGTCGAGGGGGTCGAGGACGGGTGAGGCCTCCGCGGACTGCGCCGCCGCCTCGAGCCGCTTGCGGCGGCTGAGCGGGGCGAGCGTGACGACGGTGCAGACCAGCAGACCGACTCCGAGGAAGACGAGCGGGACCCACAGCACGTCGACCACGAACATCAGCAGGCAGCTGACGGCGACGACGGCGGTCCACGCGTAGAAGATCAGCACGGCGTGCAGGTGGGAGTGCCCCATGTCGAGCAGGCGGTGGTGCAGGTGCTTCCGGTCGGCGCTGAACGGCGACTTTCCCGCGCGCAGGCGCCTGATCACAGCGAGGCCGAAGTCCATCAGCGGCACCACGAGGATCGCGAACGGCAGGATGATCGGGATGAACGCGGGCAGGAGCTCCTTCGCCGCGAGCTGGGCCGGGTCGATCTGGCCGGTGACCGCGATCGCGGAGGTGGCCATCAGCATCCCGATCAGCAGTGCGCCGCTGTCGCCCATGAACATCCGCGCCGGACGCCAGTTGATGGGGAGGAATCCGGCGCAGGCGCCGACCAGCAGGACCGCGATGAGCGAGGCCAGGTTGAAGTAGTCGGTGGGCGAGGTCTGCTGCACCAGCAGGTAGCTGTAGAGGAAGAAGACGCCGTTGGCGATCAGGGCGACGCCCGCCACGAGGCCGTCGAGGCCGTCGATGAAGTTGAGAGCGTTGGTGACCAGGACGATCGCGAGCACGGTGATGATCAGCGACATCCACGGCGAGCCGACGGTCAGGCCGCCGATCGGCAGGGAGACGATCTGCACGCCCTTCCAGGCGATCAGGCCCGCGGCGATCAGCTGACCGGCCAGCTTCGTGGTCCAGTCCAGGTCCCAGATGTCGTCGGCGACGCCGATGAGGACGATGAGCAGGCTCGCGCCGAGGATCGCGAGGATAGGCTCGGGATTGGCGAACACCAGCCGGAAGTAGGGCAGCTGGGAGGCGATGCCGAAGCCGACGAGGATCCCGAGGAACATCGCGATGCCGCCCAGGCGGGGGGTCGGCCGCGTGTGCATGTCCCTGACGCGGATCTTCGGGTAGAGCCGGTACTTCAGGCTCAGCTTCCAGATGACCCACGACAGCGCTCCGGTCACGAGCGCGACCGCGAGCGAGACGAGGGCGAAGGTGATCACCGGTTACTCACCCGGAGCGGAGTCGGTGCGGGCGGCGCCGGTGCCGGGCGTCGGCGCGTTCGTGCTCGACGAGCCCGTGTCCGGCGCATCGGCGGAATCGACGGGCGCGGAGTCGCCGGGCGCGGAGTCGTCCTGCAGGCGGGCGCCGGAGGCCCAGTCGGGGCGCGCGGTCGGGGTCCGCTCGAAGGCGTACGGGTCGCTGCCGGTCGCGGTCTCGGCGGGCTCCTGCTGGTCCCCGGCCTGCGCCGCGCCGGCCGTGGAGGCGTCGGGCTCCGACGTCTCGGCACGAGGCGCGTCCGGATCCGGCAGCAGGTCTCCGACGACCTCGCGGATCCGCTCGGCCGACACGACGCCCTGGCGCAGGATGCGCAGGGTGCCGCCCTCGAAGCTCAGCGCTGTCGCGTCGACGATCGTCGAGGACTCGCTGGCGCCCGCGGGGCGGTCGCTGTAGCGCGATCCGGCGGCGCCGGCGTCGAGATAGACGTCGACGGAGTCGCCGAGCTGGTCGAACGCCTCCTGTGCGGTCGTGGCCGAGGGCTGCCCCGTGCGATTGGCGGAGGAGACCGCCAGCGGGCCGGTCTCGGCGAGGAGCTCGATCGTCACCGGGTTGTCCGGCATGCGCAGCGCCACGGTCCCGCGCGTCTCGCCCAGGTCCCAGACCAGTGAGGGCTGGGCGTGCAGGACGATGGTGAGCCCGCCGGGCCAGAACTCGCGCGCGAGGTCGCGCACCGCCTCCGGCACGTTCTCGGCGAGGGCGTCGAGGGCGGCCACGTCCCCGATCAGGACGGGCGGCGGCGACTGCCTCGTCCGTCCCTTCGCGTCGAGCAGGCGCTGGACCGCGGCGGCGTCGAACGCGTTGGCCGCGACGCCGTAGACGGTGTCGGTGGGGATCACCACGAGCTCGCCGCGGCCGATGGCCGTCCGCGCGAGACGGGTGCCGGTCAGGAGGTCCGTGTCGACGGAGCAGTCGTAGATGCGTGCCATAACGGGTCGATGATACCGGCGCGGTCCGTGTCCGGACCGGCTGCGGCGCGGCGGTCGCGTCAGCGCCGCCCGAGGCCGGGGCTCGGCGGCCGTCGCAGCGGCGCCCGACCCGCGCCGGCCGAGGCCGCCGGAGCGCTTCCGTGAGGCACTCGGCCCGGCGTGGCGGGCGCCTCCGCCGACAGGACGCCCACGAGCGCCACGGAGACGGCGAGCGTCGCGAGCGAGTGCTGATCGCCGAACCAGGTGGTGTTGTCGGCCATCCCGTGCAGGAACGTCCAGAGGACGGCGACGGCGAGCGCCCCGACGGCGACGGCCTCGTTCCGGGCGACCCGGAGGAGCAGGCGCACGACGGCGACGGTGGTGAGGAGGAGGAACGCGAGGACGGGGAGCGCGATCAGGAGCCCGCCGTTGGTCCACGCGGTGACGAGGAGGTTGTGAGGCGGGCGCGGCTCGCTGTGCTGGGTGAACTGCGACCCGCGCGCCAGCCACAGCTCCTGCCATCCGCCGTACCCCAGCCCCAGCAGCCAGTTGTCGGGGAACGCACTCGCAGCCAGGCGCAGGAAGTCGCCGCGGGCCCCGAGCGTGAGCAGGCCCGCCTCCGCCAGCTGAGGGAAGGACACGGCGACGGCGTACACGGCCGTGATCCCGGAGGGGATGGTGATCATCCAGGCGACCGGACCGAGGCTGCGTCCCTTGAGTCCGCGGATCGCGGCGACCAGCAGGGGCAGGACGATCGCGAGGACGATCGCGGTCTTGGACAGCGTGAAGAGGGCGCCGACCAGCCCGGCGACGGCGACGAGCAGGAGGAGCCTCCCCCGCTGCCGTCTCCAGACGGCGAAGGCCAGCGCGCCGGTCGTGGCCATGTACATCGAGGCGATGTTGCCGTTGAGGAAGAACCCTCCCGACTTCTCCTGCAGGACGTTGTTGAAGGACGTCGTGAAGATGTCCCGCACGTAGATGTCGGAGAACAGCACCGCGTCCGGCCACCGGAGGTAGGCGGTCTCCTGCACGGGATCGAGCTGGAAGAGGATCGTGAGCGTCACCTGGAGGAGGAACACGGGCGCCGCCCAGTTGAGGGCGCGGCCGACGACACGCCAGGCGCCGTCGCCGAGCCCGCGGACGGCCAGGTACGGAGTGAGGAAGGAGACGACGGAGACCACGTCGCGCAGCGCGGCCGCGCGTGCTCCGGAGTAGGTGAGCGCGAAGAGGGTGCCGGCGATCACGAGGAGGACCACGACCACGAACCGGTCGATCCGCCCGCCGCGCAGCCGAGCCACGGAGTACGGGAGGAAGAGCAGGCTCCAGGCGACCGGAGCGGTGACGGGGCCCAGGGTGTAGAGCTGCACGACGCTCAGCGCCAGGAGCACCGCGAGGAAGACGAGGACGATCCGCTCGTGCCGCCGCTGAGCGGGATCCGCCGACGCGCGCGACGGCCGCCCGCGGGTCTCCGGAGCGTCGGTGACGCGGGTCGCGGCGATGACGGAGGGACGAGAGGCGGTCGGGCGGCGGAGGAGGGCGTCGTCGGCGTGGCGGCCCATGTCAGAGCCGTTCCGCGGAGGTGCCGGTGGCGGCCTCCGTCTGGCGGAGCGGAGGAGCGGCGCGCCGATTCCGGGACGACGGGCCGACCTCTCGCGGCGGGAGGGTCGTCCGCGGGCGCCGGTCCGGGGCGGGAGGCGGATCGAGCAGCACGGGAGAGGCGGTGGCGTCGGCGGACGCGGGCGGGAGAAGGGATGCAGGTGGCATGTCGCGCCGACACTAATCGCGCGGCACGAGCCTCGACGGGCTTGGCGCGGAACGTCGATCCGTGTGCGCGCGGCGGTCCCGCCTCAGTCGCGGGGGTGTGCCAGCAGCTCGTCCGCGCGGCGGGCGATGCCCGGCCAGCCGAAGTCCGCCGCTCGGCGCCGCGACGCCGCAGCGACCTCCGCGCGTCGCCGGGGATCGCGCAGCGAGGCGATGAGGGCGGGGAGCTCCGCGAGGACGGCGTCCGCGACCTCCTCCTCCGTGCCCGGCGGGACGAGGACGGATCCGTCGACCACTCCGTCGGAGGTGCGCAGGATCTCGGGGAGGCCTCCGCGCTCGACCGTCACGACGGGGATCCCCCGCGAGAGCGCCTCCACCACCACCATCCCGAACGGCTCGTCCCAGCGGCAGGGGTAGAGCAGGAGCGCCGAGGAGCCGAACAGCTCCAGCAGGTCCTCGTGCCGGAGGAACGGGAGCCGGCGCACGACGCCGGGCAGGGTGGCGACCGCCTCGTTGAGCGCTCGGACGTACGGGGTGGGCGTCGCGTCGTCCCCGAGGCCCGATGCGCCGGCGATGACCAGCCGCAGATCGGCGCCGTGCTCGGTCCGCATCCGCTTCACGATCTCGACGGCCTCGCGGGCTCCCTTCTCGGCCACCAGCCTCCCGGCGAAGACCGCCTCCGCAGTACCGCCGAGCGGCGCCGGCGGGACCTCGGGCGGAGGGACGACCCCGTTGTACAGGACGGCTGTGGCGATCAGGCCGTACCGGTCGACCGCCCGGGCGCGCAGGAACTCGCTGCAGAAGATCCACTCGTCGACCGCGTCGAGGTAGCGCCGGGACGCGGCGGGATCGGGCGGCAGGTGATCGAGCAGGTCGTTGTGAAGGTGTGCGACGATCCGCCCCCGGTAGCCCAGGCGGCGCAGGCGCACGGCGTAGCGGGGGCGGTTGTGGATCCAGACCGTCGGGACACGGCGCAGCGACGGAGCGAGCACCAGCAGCCAGAAGCGGCCACCGAAGGACAGCCGACGCAGCTCGGCGCCCGGGTCGCTGTCGCGCCGACGCGCCAGGAGGAGTGCCGCGCGCCGCTGGACCGCGTAGATCCGCCGGTACAGGCGGTGCGGCCGGACGTCCACACCCGGTGACGCCGACGACCACGGCGCGTGCACGGCGATCCGGAGCGAGGACCGGGACACCGTCTCGCGGACCCAGGTCGCCACGGCTCCCCCGCTGCCGTCGAAGCGCTCCTCGGCGGCCAGCACCACGGCGACCTCGACCGGGGCGGCGGAGCCGAGCCGGAGCCGGGCGGGCAGTCGCGACAGGACGAGCGATCGCGCCTCGGCGATGTCGCGCCCCGGCGCCAGGAGGGCGGTCGCTCCCAGCACGAGGACCGCGAGCGCCAGCTCCACCGGGAGCAGCCGCAGGGGCGCGCCCTCGGGGAGCAGGCGGAGCAGGAGCAGCACGATCGCCATCGGTGCGGCGAGCAGCGGCCCCGCGGCGCACGCGCGCAGGAACGCGCCGAGGCGCACTCCGAGCACCACCCGCAGCACGGCGCAGGTGACGGCGAAGCCGAGAGCGCTCGAGAGCAGCAGCCCGCCGATCAAGCCGTCGAGTCCGAACAGCACTCCCCCGCCGACGATCATCGGGACCGTGATCGCGGTCTTCACGATGTTCACGACCAGCCCGAACCGCACCCGGTCCATCGCCATCAGGATGAAGCCGACCGGATTGCCGATCGCCCGCACCGCGCCCACCACCGTCAGTGCGCTCGTCATGCCCGCGATCCAGCCCCAGCCGGGTCCGTAGAACAGTCGCACGATCTCCTCGGAGCGCAGCGCCACCAGCATCAGCGGCGGGATGCTCGCCATGCTGAGCACCGCGGTGACGCGGAGGTGGTTCCGCGCGACGCGCTCACGGTCGTGCTGGATCGAGGAGAACACCGGGAACATCACCCGCGTCACGATCGGGTTGACCCTCGCGGGGAGGTTCACGGCGAGGTTGTATCCCAGGGTGTACCCGCCCAGCTGTGCCGGTCCGAGCAGGCGGCCGATCGCGAGCGAGCCGGCGTTCGAGCCCAGGTAGTTGACGATGCCGTCGAGGGTCTGGAAGACGCCGAAGGAGAGGAAGCGGGCGGTCTCGCGGATCCGGAACCGGAACCGCAGTCGGAACCAGCGCCGAGCCTGCAGGAGGGCGAGCACGGAGCGCAGAGCCGCGGTCGCGACGAGCCCCCACGCGTAGGAGAGCGCCCCTGCGCCCGAGACCGCGAGGCAGACCGTCACGGCGAAGCCGCCGACGAGAGCGATCGTCTCGGACACGGCGACCGCTCGGAACCGGATCCCCTTCTCGAGCACCGCTCTCGGCACCTGCCCGGCTGCGCTGCCCACGAACACGAGCGAGGCGACGGTGAGGACCGGCGCCGCGGCGGCGGACCCGAGCAGGGAGGCGATCGGTGCGGCGCCCAGGAGGACGGCGACGGTGACCAGGAGCCCGACGGAGAGGTTGAGCCAGAAGACCGACGAGAGCTCGAAGCTGGTCGCCCGCCGGCGCTGGATGATCGCCTGGGCGACCCCCATGCCGAGGAAGATGTCGACGAACGCGTTGAGCAGGGCGACGATCGCGATGATCCCCATCTCGGAGGGGTCCAGCAGTCTCGCCAGGAGCGCGAACTGCCCGAGCTGCACGACGAGCGCGACGGCGAACGAGACCGCCGTCCAGGCGGTCGCGTCGACGGTGCTCCGGCGCAGGCTCACCTTTCCCGCCCGGCGGAGGCCGGACGGAGGCCCGGTCGCGGATCGTCGGCGCGGTGCTCGGCGCGGCTCATCCGCGATCTCCGTCCGTCGTCGACGCTGACCGCCCGGCCGTCCGGTCGTAGAGGTCCTCTAGGTCGCGGATCCGCTCGGCGAGGTCGAACGAGGCGAGCACGCGCTCCCGCCCGGCCGCGCCCATCCGCGTCGCGCGGTCCGGGTCCCGGAGCAGGGCGGCGAGCGCCCCGGTCAGGCCGGGCACGTCCCCCTCCGGGACGAGCAGCCCGGTGACGCCGTCCTGGACCGCCTCCGGGACGCCGCCGTGGCGGTACGAGACGACGGGGACGCCTGCGAGCGCGGCCTCGAGGAAGACCATGCCGAAGCCCTCGGAGTCGCCTGTCGCCGCGGTCCGCGACGGTGCGCAGAAGACCGCGGCGCCGGCGAGGATGCGGGCGACCTCGGCGGGGGGCAGGGAGCCGGTGAAGGTCACCTGCAGGCCCAGCCGCGCCGCCTGCTCGACGAGCGCCTCCCGCAGGTGGCCGTCGCCGACGACGGTCAGGGGGACGTCCCGGATCGGTCCGGGGAGGGCGGCGACCGCCTCGAGCAGATCCGGAACGCCCTTCTTGTCGGTGAGGCGTCCGACGAAGACGATTCCCGCGCGCTCCGCAGCCGGTGCGGCCTCGGGGCGGGAGGTCGGGACGCCGATGTAGCCCACTCCGGTGCGCCGCGGGTCCGCCCCCAGGCGCAGGAGCCCGTCGGTGATGAAGCGGGACACGCCGATCACCGCGTGCGCGGTACGGAAGACGGTGCGGGCCTCGAGGGCGCGGTGAGCTCGGGCGAGGGGTCGGAGCAGGCGCGGAGCTCCGGTCGCGAGCGGCCAGCTGGTCACGTCGTAGCCGTGCCCCGTCACGACGAGCGGAAGGCGCCTCCTCCGTGCGTACCGGGCGATGGAGACGGCGTCGATGAGGAAGTGTGCATGGATGAGGGCGGGCCGGTGCTCATCGACGATCGCGTCGAGCCGTCGTGACACTCCGAGCCATCGCAGGAGGAGGGACCGCCGCCCGCGAGGGGTGATCGGATCGTGCAGGACGATGTCCGTGCGGTCGTGGAGGACGCCCGAGCCGGTGCGCTCGAGGCCCACTCCGAGGGCGCGCCAGCGCTCGAGTCCGTGCATCTGATTGCGGACGAACGTCTCGGAGTCCTGCAGCCACGCGCGCTTCCAGACCAGGACCAGCGGCCTCTCGCCGGCGACGCCGCCCGCGTGCTCAGCGGACGGCACGGCGCACCCGGTAGCGGAGGGCCGCGACCACGCTCGGCAGCACCCGCACGGCGTCGCCCAGATAGCGCCGCCAGAGCCTGCCGGGCTCCCGGCTGAGCCGGTGCGCCCACTCGAGGCCGAGGCGCTGCACCACGAGCGGCGCCCGCGGAATCTCGCCGGCGAGGAAGTCCACGGCGGCGCCGACGCCGAGGCACACCGCTCCCGTGCCGCCGACGACGAGCAGGCGCTCGCGAACCTCCTCCTGCTTGGGGGAGCCGAGGCAGAGCGCGACGATGCGGACGTCGGCCGTGCGCAGAGTCGAGGAGAGGCGGGCGAGGTAGGCGTCGTCCGCGAGCTCGGCCGGCTCCGGCGAGACGACGACCGGAACCTGGAGCCCGGCGAAGCGCTGCTGCAGCTCGGCGGCTGCGCGATCGCCGACTCCGGGGCGTCCGCCGATGAGAGCGACCGGCGCACCCTCGAGCGCCGCGCGGCGGCAGACCTCGGTGAAGAGGTCGATGCCCGTCACGCGGCTCGCCGTGCGGTGGCCGTACGAGCGGGCCAGCCAGACCAGAGGCGCCCCGTCGAGCACCACGAGGGACGCCCGGCCGTAGTACCGCCGGAACTCGCCGGAGTGCTTCCAGCGCACGAAGTGGTCGGTGTTCGGCGTGACGACCAGCTCGTCGCGGCCGCTCCGGGACAGCTCGAGCACGGCCTCCGCCGCCTCGTCGAGCGTGGTGATGCTGGCCGGCATCCGCTCGATGCGGCCGGTGATGTAGGAGGTCATGCCGGTGCTCCTCGGGGGTCGGTGCGGGAGGGAGGGAACGGAGCTGGTGTGCGGAAGGGGCCGGTCGCGGCCGCCTGCACGGGGACGGTCACGTCGTCCACCGGGTTCTCCTCCGATCGGAGAGCCGGCGGCGGGTGTCGTGCACGGCGTAGAGGATCCGGCTGAGCGCCGTGAAGGCGGCGGGGACGTGCTTGAGCACCAGCCCCAGGACGAGCAGCCGCGGCGACCGCGCGGAGCGGAGCACGCGGACGTCGCGCAGCGCCTCGGACCCGAGCCGGACGCCGGTCTCGACGAGCGCCGCGTCGGAGTTCTGGCGGATCGGGGTGAGCGCGACGGGGACGGCGTAGAACCAGGTCGTGAACCAGTCCGACAGCGGGCGCGGCACCTCCTCGAACGTTCGGGCGAGCGCCGCGCGCATCTCCTCGGCGCAGACCAGGAGGTTCCGGAGGTCCGGGTCGCGCCGACGGGTGATCGAGGACGCCGTGTAGACGTAGGAGTAGAGGATCTCCGGCACGAAGAGCACCCGTTCCGACGCCTGGACCGCCCGCAGCACGCCGACGAAGTCGGACTGGGAGCTCAAGCGCGGGAAGAGCTCCTCCTGCAGGACGGCGCGGCGGAAGAGCTTGTTCCAGAGGAAGCCGTGCAGGCGCCCGGACGCCATCCGCTCGAGAGCGAGTTCGGACGAGACCAGTTCGCGTCGGTCGAGACCGTCGATCACGCGTCCGGAGGTCGACTGCCGGGTGCGGTAGAGCGCCCGGCAGACGACGACGTCGGCCGCCGTCCGCTCGGCCTCGGCGGTGAGGGTCCGGAGGATCTCCGTGTCCCACTCGTCGTCGACGTCCACGAACCAGACGAACTCGGAGTCGATGCCGTCGAGGGCGCGGTTCCGGGCGGCAGCGACGCCGCCGTTCTGCTCGAGGAGCAGGACCCGGGCGTCCTCGCGTCCCTCGGCCCACTTCTCGAGCACCTCCGCCGTGCCGTCCGAGGACGCGTCGTCGACGAGGACGACCCGCGTCCCCGGTCCGAGAGTGAGTGCGAGCCGCGCGAGGAAGCCGTCGAGCCGGGCGATCGCGTTGTAGCAGGGAGCCACGACGGTCACCGAGTGCACGCCCCCGCTCACCGTCGGCCCCCGAGCTCGCGGTAGGCGGCGACGACGGGTCCGAAGACGGCGTCGGGCGAGGCGGCCTCGTCCACCCACGCCTTCGCGCGGTCGGCCTGCATCAGGAGCCCCTCGGGTCGCTCCAGAGCGGCGGCGACGAGCTCGGCGATCCGCTCCCCGTCGGCGTCGGCGGGGAGCAGGAGGCCCCGACCGTCGGCGAGCAACTCACCCACACCGCCGACGTCGGTCGCCACGACCGGGCGACGGCGTGCCATCGCTTCCAGCATCACGAGCGGAGTCCCCTCCCACCGCGAGGTCGACAGGAGGAGGTGCGCCGCGTCCAGCGCTCCGGTCACGTCCGCCGACGGACCGGCGAAGTCGACCACTCCGGCCCCCCGGGCTCGCTCGCGCAGCACCGGCAGCATCGGACCGTCGCCGAGCCAGGTGCCGGTGACGGGCCGGACCCGGGCGAGGGCCTCGACTGCCGCGAGGAAGCGGATCGGGTCCTTCTGCTCCGCGAGCCGCCCGATGCCGAGGACGCGGACGACCGGCTCGGCGAGTTCCGGCGCGAGCGCGGGCTCCGCGGTGACGTTCGCCGGGGCGTTGCCGGTGACCACGACGCGCTCCTGCGGGCGGCCGTAGCCCTCGACGACCATCCGCCCCACGGAGGCGGAGACGGCGAACACCCGCCGGGAGCGGAAGGAGAGCGCTCGACGGTCGATCCCGGGCAGCTCGGTGTGCGCGTGCTCGACCACGGGGACACCGAGCGCGGCGCCGACGAGGAGGGCCAGCAGAGCCTCGCGGCGCTGGTGGGCGTGCAGGACGTGCGGGCGGAACCGGCGGACGGCGAGTGCGATCTCGCGCAGATCGGCCGCGAAGCCCTGTCCGGGTCTCGGCACCACGAAGACGGGCGACTCCTGCGCGGCGCGGTCGCTGAGCGGCCCGGGACGCCCCCAGTAGGCGGTCTCGCAGCCGTGCTCGCGGCTCCACGCACCCAGGGAGAGGGCCACACGCTGCGCGCCCCCGTCCTCGAAGGAGTCGAGGACGTGCAGGATCCGCAGGGATCGGGAACGGGCGGCCCTCATGAGAGTGCCCCGTCGGGAACCGCGCCCGGGAAGCGGACGTCGAGTTCGGCCAGGACGGCGTCGACGTCGCGGCCCATCGTCCCGGGGTCGACGTCGTAGTGATCGGCGAGGAGGTCGACGACCTCGTCCCGGGGCCGGCGCTGCCGGATCGCGGCCTCGAAGACCGAGGCGGCGCTCAGCGAGAGCACGATCGGGGGCACCGACGGGCGGGACAGGTCGAGCACGTAGACCTGACGGTCCGTGCGCTCGACGGCGAAGCGCTGGGCCGGCGGCGCGCTGCCACCCTGCGCCTCGGCGGAGGCCTCCACCGGATGCACGGCGCTCGCCGCGGGATCGGACGAGGCCGGGAGGTCGCTCACCGGCGCCGTGGTCGCCGCGATCGCCTCGAACGAGGACGCCGGGCCCTGCTTCTCGCTGCGGCCGCTCAGCGCCACCCTGGCGAAACCGGTGAGGGCCAAGGGGAGGCCTCGGAGCGCCCGCAGGGTCCGCTCCCCCCGGAGCCGGAGCCGACGTCGGACCGTCGTCGCCTCGGGATGGCTCGCCTCGAGATCCGCGCGGGTGGGGAAGGCGGCTCTCAGCAGCAGGCCTCCCTTCAGGCGCCAGGGAGCGGACGCCACGGCATGCAGCCAGTTGAAGGTGTGCCGGTCGGAGCTGCGGCGCACGTCCCAGAGAGTCTGGGCGTGCCGGTAGCGCTCCTCAGGCGCGGCGGGGACTCCCCAGGAGGTGAGGAGCTCCGTCATCGGCGTCTGCGCGCCGAGCTCGACGGCCGCGTCGCGGATCGCCTCGCGCTCCTCGCTCGGAAGGCCGGCGCCGTGCGCCTTCAGAACCGCCAGCGCCGTGGTCGCCGAGGCGGAGCGCGCGCTGCGCAGCTGGTGCAGGGCGTGCAGCACGAGGTGGTGCGCGCGCCCGGGGATCCGCAGGGTCTCGTCGCTCAGCGGCAGATCCTCGGCGGCCGCCCAGAGGCGGTCGAAGACGATCCGCTCCTCCTCGAAGGCACCCGGGAAGGAGCGGTGGACGTCGACGTCGCACGGCCACGAGGGGTGGACGAGCGTGATCGAGTGGTCGACGAAGAGCGTCCAGCTGAGAGCCTCGGCGCGGCGGCGCCAGCCCATCGAGGCGAGCAGCCCGAGAGCCTCGTCGAAGCGCTCGGGGTCGACCCAGAGGTCGACGTCGGCCGACGTCATCGGCGCGCGGATCCCCTGGCGGTGCAGACCCTCGCCCTTCACCACGAGGCTGCGGACGCCGTGCGTCCGCAGGGTGTACTGCACCAGCACGGCGGCCAGGCGCAGGGCGACGGCGTTCGGCAGCATCGCGTCGGCGGAGGCGCCGACAGCAGGAACCGGTTCAGGCGACACGGACGCGTCCCTCCGCGAGGGCGAGGATCTCCTCGGCCGCGACGGACCACGGGCGCTCCCGCGCGAGCTCGGCGGCCCCCCGGGAGAGAGCCGTCCACTCGCGCCGGAGCCGATGGAGGGCGTCCTCGTACTCCTCGCGCGTCGCGTCGTCGGAGAGGACCACGCCCGCCCCCGCCGCGCAGAGATCGGCCAGGACGCTCGACTCGATCGCGAGGACCGGCAGCCCGCTCGCCAGCGCGTCGAGTCCGGCGGCCGCGCCGGTCGTCGACGGCGTCAGGTGGGCGTACACGTGGGAGTGGCGGAGCACCTCGACGACGCCGTCGCGGTCCTGCTCGCCGACGGAGCGCAGCCCCGACGCGAGGTCGTCGGCGATGCCGCCGCCGTCGTCGATCACGGTGACGTACTCGGTGCCGTCCAGCCGGGCGAGGAGATCGAGCCGCTCGGCGCCCCGGTCGAGACCGGAGGCTCCCACGGCGGCGAAGCGGAGGGGCCCGTCGGGGGCGGACGGTGTCGGGAACGACGCGTCCGGCAGGCCCAGGGGCACGACCGTTCCCGCGAGGGCTGACGCGAGCCGCTCCGTCGGGGCGACGACGACAGCACCGCGGCGCTCCTCCTCGAACCGGAGGCGCGGGAGTGCCGGGAGGTCGTCGGCCAGGAGGACGGTCATCGGAGCGAGCCCGGCGAGCTCCACGGCCGTCCCCGGGAGAGCCACCACGAGGTCGGGCCGCTCCGGAGCGAGCAGTCGGCGGGCCCGGCGCGTGACGACGGCGAGCCCGACGGACCCGGCGCCCCTCCGGCGGGCGGGCTCGAGGAAGCGGGCGAGCACGCTGGGGCGGAGCTCCGCCCCGCTGAACCCCTCCGGGTCACCGGTCACCACGACCACGCGGTGCCCCTGGCGGCGCCAGGCGCGCTCGAGCGGAGCCGCGTGCCAGGCGTCGAGGGCGACGATCCCGATGGTCAGCACGGGCGGACTCCCCCCGTCAGGGGGGATCGGCGGCAGGGACCGGGAGACGGGAGGAGCGCGGAGTCCCGCTGGTCGATGACCTCGTGCACAGGGCGGTACCTCTCTCCGTCGCGGCAGGCGGAGCCGCGGACGTCGGAGAAGTTATCCCCGTGCCCGGCGGCCTCCGAGTGGGAGGCGCGATACGGACGCGGAGGCGGCGTGCGCGCCGCTCACGGAGTCGGATCGCGTCGGCAGCGATCGCTCGACCGTCAGTCCCCGCCACGGGTTCCGCGCCCGCCGCACCGGCATGCGGAGGCACCGAGGCGCCGCCGATAGAGTCGGCTCCGTGACCCTCTCCCCGCAGATCTTCACGCTCCCCTCGGCGGTGCAGCGGACCCCCGCCGCCACTCCTCACCCGGGGCTGCTCCGATGAGGGGCATCGTCCTCGCGGGTGGTTCGGGGTCGCGGTTGTGGCCGATCACCAAGGGCATCTCGAAGCAGCTGATGCCGATCTACGACAAGCCGATGATCTACTACCCGCTGTCGACGCTGATGATGGCCGGGATCGACGAGGTCCTCGTGATCACGACCCCCGAGTACAACGACCAGTTCCGCGCCCTGCTGGGCGACGGGTCGAGCCTGGGCATGCGGATCGAGTACGCCGTGCAGCCCTCCCCCGACGGGCTCGCGCAGGCGTTCCTGATCGGCGAGGAGTTCATCGGCGACGAGTCGGTCGCCCTGGTCCTGGGTGACAACATCTTCCACGGCACCGCCCTGGGCACCGCCCTCGCGGCGAACACCACGATCGAGGGCGCCGTCATCTTCGCCTACCAGGTCGCCGACCCGCGCGCCTACGGAGTCGTCGAGTTCGACGAGCACTTCCGAGCCGTCTCCATCGAGGAGAAGCCCGAGCAGCCGCGGAGCAACTACGCCGTGCCCGGCCTCTACTTCTACGACAACTCCGTGATCGGGATAGCCAAGAGCATCAAGCCGTCCGCGCGCGGCGAACTGGAGATATCGACGGTCAACGAGCGGTATCTCGAGGCCGGTGCTCTCACTGTCCAGGTGCTCGATCGGGGAACGGCCTGGCTCGACACCGGGACCTTCGATTCCATGATCGAGGCGACGGAGTTCGTGCGCGTGATCGAGCAGAGGCAGGGATTCAAGATCGGCTGCATCGAGGAGATCGCCTGGCGCAACTCCTGGATCGACGACACCCGCCTCGCCGAGCTCGCCGCACCGCTGGTCAAGAGCGGATACGGCGCCTACCTCCAGCAGCTGCCCGCTCTCGCGCGGGGATCATCCTCCGTCTGAGCGCCCACCGGAGTCCGCCCGTGTCGTCGATCGCGACCCGGGCGTCCGACGCCTTTCGTCCCTTCCTCGAACCAGTAGGAGCACTCGTGCGGATCCTCGTCACCGGCGGTGCCGGCTTCATCGGCAGCAACTTCGTCCACCTCACCCTGCGCGAGCGCCCCGACGTCCGGATCACCGTGCTCGACAAGCTCACCTACGCCGGCGACCTCCGCTCGGTAGCGCCGGTGTCGGACCGGATCACCTTCGTCGAGGGCGACGTCGCCGACGCCCCGCTCGTCGACCGGCTGGTCCGGGAGTCGGATCTGGTGGTGCATTTCGCCGCGGAGTCGCACAACGACAACTCCCTGGAGGATCCGGCGCCGTTTCTGGCGACGAACATCCTCGGGACCGCCGCCCTGCTCGAGGCGGTGCGCCGGCACGACGTGCGGTACCACCACATCTCGACGGACGAGGTGTACGGCGACCTCGAGCTCGAGGACCTCGCGCGCTTCACCGAGCACACCCCCTACAACCCCTCCAGCCCCTACTCCTCGACCAAAGCCGCCAGCGACCTCCTCGTGCGCGCCTGGGTGCGCTCCTTCGGCGTGCGCGCCACGATCTCCAACTGCTCCAACAACTACGGCCCCTACCAGCACGTCGAGAAGTTCATCCCCCGCCAGATCACCAACGCCATCGACGGCATCCGCCCCAAGCTCTACGGCACCGGCGCCAACGTCCGCGACTGGATCCACGTCGACGACCACAACACCGGCGTCTGGGCCATCATCGACCGCGGCGAGATCGGCGAGACCTACCTCATCGGCGCCGACGGCGAGAAGAGCAACCTCGACGTCGTCACCCGCATCCTCACCGCCTTCGGACAACCCGAGGACGCCTTCGACCACGTCACCGACCGCGCCGGACACGACCTCCGCTACGCCATCGACTCCACCCGCCTGCGCACCGAACTCGACTGGCGCCCCCGCTACACCGACTTCGACGCCGGACTCGCCGCCACCATCGACTGGTACCGCGCCAACGAGGACTGGTGGCGCCCCGCAAAGGCCGCCACCGAGGAGAAGTACGCGGTGCGGACAGCGTGACCGGACCGTACTCGAGGTCGGCCGCTGCGCGGAACCGGGGACCAGTGGCCTCGGCCGGATCGCCCTGCCTCCGTCACCGGAATCCGCGCGCCGCCGGACTCCGGGGGACGGGGCGTGCCGCATGCTGATCGTCGCCGCCGCCCTCGCTCTGCTGTTCCTGGTCGTCACCTTCCCGCGGCGCGCCGTCGGCCTCCGCGGCTACGCCGTCGGCCTCTCGATCTTCGTCCTCGGCATCGGCGCGAGCACCTCCGCTCCGGACGCCGTCCGCTACGCCTCGACGGGCGTCGCTGCGGTGTTCCTGATCCTGGCCTGGGCGTTCGGCGAGCGGACGCGGCCGAGGAAGCGCACGCGGCTCCTCCTGCTCGCCTGGTTCGTCTGGACGACCGGGGTGAGCCTCCTGATCTCCTCGAGCTCCCCGGCGACCGTCCTCGCCCTCATCGCGGTGCCGCTGCTGCTGTTCCCCGTCGTGTCCCGCCTCGGCGAGCAGGACCTGGTGCCGCTGCTGCGCTGGACGGCGCTCACCGTCCTCGTGCAGGTCGCCGTCGGCATCGCCGAGCTCACCGTCCTGCCCGAGCCGGTCTGGGGCTACCGCAACCTCACCACGGCGGGTCTTCCCGTCATCCGGTACAACCCGTTCCTCCCCGGCCTGATCCGGATCCAGGGCACGACCGGCCACCCGATCATCTTCTCGCTCATCGTGATGTTCGGCTTCTTCCTGATCCTCGCTCTCGGGTCGAAGCTGTCCCGAACGGTCCGGCTCGTCTCGCTCGCTGCTGCGGTCGCCGGCCTCGTCCTCTCGGGGACGCGCAGTGCGTTCGTCGCAGCGGCCATCGGCTTCGTCGTCTACCTCTTCTTCGCTCCCAACACCCGGACGCGGGTGAAGAACGTCCTGATCGTCATCGGGGCGGGAGTCGCGATCTTCCTCGGCGACTTCGGGCTCTCGGCCGTCGCGACTCAGGCGGCCACCTCGGACTCCTTCGGCCACCGCCTCGAAGGATGGGCGAGCGCGGATCAGCTCCTGCACCGCGGCTCTCCCACCGGAGCGATCGGCAGCGGCTTCTTCTCGGAGCTGAGCATCTTCGCGCAGGGCCTGCTGCAGCAGGACGGCTTCCTGGTCATCGACAACCACTTCATCTGGACGCTCGCGATCAGCGGTGGCATCGGGCTCGCCCTCATGGTGCTGGCGATGGGGGGCGCGTGGATCGGCTCCGACCGCCTCGGCCGGGCCCAGGTCGCCGTGATGCTCGCGATGGCCTTCTCCTTCGACCTGATGACGTGGGTCGTCTCAGTGAGCGTCTTCGTGATCTCGCTGACGCTGCCGCCGGACCTGATCGCGCTCGCCCGCCCGGCTCCGCCCCGCGAAGCGGAACCGCCTCCGACGCGGCGGGGGACGCCGAGTCCTCAGCGCGGAGGGGACCGCACCCGCGTGAGGACCTTCCCCCGCTCCTCGCGGTGACAGCACGCTCCCCCTTGCCCGACCAGACCGCACCAGACCAGCCGATCGGAGCTCACATGCCTGAGATCATCGACACCGAGACCTTCGTCATCGGCGATTCGACGAAGACGAACTCCCTGGGCCGTGCGCTGAGCATGGCGCTCACCGCGGCTGAGCTCGGACGCGTGCGGGTTCTCGCCTTCGAGGACGGGGAGCTCTGGGCCGGAGCGAGACAGTTCCCTGCGGAGGTCGTTCCTTTCGGTCGGAGGGATCTGGCGCGCATCGAGCGGGACGTCCGCGCGTCAGCGTCGGAGCGGAGGACCATCGTCTGGTTCTCGAAGGGGACGGACCCCCTGCCGCGTCTGGCTCGGCGCCTCTCCCGCATCCCGAACACAGTCGTGGTCGCGGATTTCGACGACGACGACGTCTCGATCATGGAGGCCTTCCGATCCGAGTCCCTCCTCAACCGGGCGAAGGCGAATCCGCTGCGCCGGAAGGCTCCGTCCCGGCTCCGCCGGAGCCAGGCCAGGATCGCGCGCGACGCCGGCCTCGTCACCTTCTCGAGCGCGGGACTCCGCGGGGTGTACGCCGAGCGCTTCGATCTCGGTGACGCGTCCGCGGTCATCCCCCACACCCGGGTGTCGACGACGCGTGATCGGCCGCGCGGGCCCTCCACCGACGGCCGTCTGACTCTGGGCTTCATCGGGACCGTCCGCAGCTACAAGGGCGCGGACACTCTGAACGCCCTGCTGCGGGCCGATCCGGACGTCGGCATCGTCACCTTCGCCCAGTCATGGACGCCGCCCTCCGATGTGGCGGCGCAGTGGGTCATGCGGCCTCCAACGACACCGCTGTCCGAGATCTACGCGGACGTGGACGTGCTCGTCCTCCCCATGGACATCCGCAGCCCGGCAGCGCTCTACCAGCTCCCCGCGAAGCTCGTGGACGCGGCCGTGTTCGGGACTGCCGTGGCGGCGACGCCGACCCCGCCGATCGAGGAGTTCGCGGCCGGAGCCTTCCTGCCGGTCACCGACTGGTCGGATCCCGTCGGCGTCCTCGCAGCGATCAGAACCGCCGACAAGGAGCAGCTGGGAGCAGCGCTCCAGGCGAGGTTCACCACTCTTCTCTCCCCCGAAGCAACAGCCGACACTCTCGACACCGCTGTCCAGAAGGCACTGATCAGAAAGAGCACCCACCGTGCATGAACGACCGGCAGCCGTCCAGGTCCCCCTTCTCTCCGTGAAGGTCACTCCGATGACCGCTGCGGGAGTCGCCGACCTCGTGTCGAGCGAGCCCTCCGGGCCGACGCTGATCCTCAACCACAATCTGCACAGCAGCTACCTCCACCTCAAGCACGCCTGGTTCCGCAGGTTCTACGAGCGCAGCGACATCGCGGTGATCGACGGGTGGCCCGTCCTGGCCCTGGCCTCCCTGAAGCGCCGGGTCACGACCGAGGAGCGCATCGGGTCGACCGATTGGATCCACGCGCTCTGGTCCGACACGCGCTCGCCCGGCCGCCGGGTCTTCATCCTCGGCGGCACCGAGGAGATCAACGCCGCGGCCGTCAGCGCCTGGAGCAGGGCGCGTGCCGTCGACGACGTCGCCGGGATGTCCGGGTACTTCGCACGGGAGGACGAGGAGTCGGTGGTCGACGCGATCCGCAGCCACGCGCCGACCCTCCTCATCGTCGGCCTCGGGATGCCGAAGCAGGAGCGATTCCTGGACGAGCACTGGGACGACCTCCCCGACGCGTACATCGCCACCGTGGGCGGGGCCGTCGACTACATCGCAGGCGCTGTCGAGCTGAGTCCGCGCTGGCTCGGCTCGGTCGGCCTGGAGTGGGCGTGGAGGTTCCTGCACGATCCGCGGCGCCTCTGCACCCGGTACTTCGTGGAGCCGTTCGCGCTGGCCGGACTGATCCTCCGCAACACGCTCCGCGGAGCGGGGACCCGATGAGCCTCACCACCCGCGACGTGACCACCGTCGTCCCGACCCTCGGCAGGCCTGCGCTCGCCCGCGCTCTGCAGTCGGTGCGCGGACAGACGGGCGCTGGAGGCCGGACGGTCGTCGTCCTCGACGACCCCTCCCGCGAGAACCACGTACGGAGTCTTCTCGAGGACGAGGTCCTCCTGGTGACGGCGGGCAGAACCGGCGGGGCGAACGCCCGCAGCACCGGAGCCCGAGCGGCCGAGACCTCGCACGTCGCGTTCCTCGACGACGACGACTGGTGGGAGCCGGAGAAGCTCGCTCGCCAGGTGAAGGCGCTCTCCGAGTCCTCGGCCGATCTCTGCTACACCGCCACCTACTTCCACGAGTCGGGCGACGGCGTGCGCCGACTGCCGACGCGCGAGCTCGCGGCGGGTCAGTCCGTCGCGTCCTATCTCGTCGCCCGTCCGAGCCTCAAGCACGGCACGGGGTACATCCAGACGAGCTCCCTGCTCGCGAGCAGGCGCCTCCTGGACGAGCACCCGTGGGACCCCTCGATGAAGAAGCACCAGGACTGGGACCTCGTCGCGCGGTGGGCTGCGGCCGACGCGCGGATGACCTACGTCCCCCTCGCTCTCGTGCACGTCCAGCAGGGTTCCGCCGCCTCGATCTCGAAGACGGCGGACTGGCGCGCGAGTGCCGCCTGGCTCGCCCGCCACGGCGACGCCCTGGACTCCCGCGCCTACGGAGACTTCGTCGCCACGCAGATGCTGCGGGGCGCCCTCAGCGCCCGCGATCCGCGCGGAGTCGCCGCCTCGGTCGCGGAGCTGTCCCGCCGCCGACCCCACGTCGCCGCGATGATCGTGGGTCTCCACGGTCTCGTGGAGAAGTAGATGCGGGGAGCCGCTCCGAACGGTCCGCGGCGCTCGAAGCCGATCCTTCGCCTCCTCGGTTTCGTCCTGATCCCTCTGATCAGCGCCCTGAGCCCGCTGATCGTCATCCCCTCCATCACCAGCTCCTTCGGAGCGACGGCGTGGGCGTCCGTCGCCGTCGCCCAGTCCATCGGGTCCGCCGCAGCGGTCGTCGTCGAACTCGGCTGGGGCCTGAACGGCCCCCAGCGGATCGCCCGGATGGGGCGGCGGGCTCGATCGCAGACCTATGCTCTGGCCACGGCGACGAAAGTCCTCGTCTTCCTGCCGCTGGTCGTCCCCGTAGTGATCGTCACCGGCCTGCTCGCGCCGGCGGATCCGGTCGCGGCCGCGTGGATCGCCGTCGCAATCGCACTGAGCACGCTGTCGCCGGCGTGGTTCTTCATCGGCGCAGGCCAGCCGCGGAACATCCTGCTTTTCGACGCTCTGCCCAGACTGGCCGCCAACGGGCTCACCGTGCTCCTGATCAGTGCCGCGGGAGCGCCGCTGGCGGTCTACCCGCTGCTACTCGCCGTCGGTACGATCGTGCCTCCGGTCCTCGGCTGGTCCGCTGCAGGGAGCCGACTCGGGTTCCTGCGCTCTCTGGGCCCGCGCCGGATCCTCCGTGCTGTCCGCGCGCAGAACGTCGCCCTCCAGGGACGACTGGCCAGCGCGGCCTACATCGCCCTGCCGGTGGCGATCGTCGGAGCGGCCTCGCCGGGAGCTCTCGTCGTCTTCTCCGCCGCGGAGCGGCTCCAGCGCCTGGTGCTGGCGCTGCTCGCCGCCTTTCCCAACGCGCTGCAGGCATGGGTCGGTGCGCCCGGATCCGATGCCGACCGCTTCCGCCGCATCGCGCGCGCCGTCGGCGCCAACGCCGTCCTCGGGCTCGTCGCCGGAACCGGCTTCGCCTTCTTCGGGGGCTTCGCGGCTCAGATCCTGTTCAGCGGGGAGATCACCCTCCCGCTCCCCATCACCGCTCTCTGCGGAGGGGTCATCGCCATCACCTGCGTGTCGCGGGCTACCGGCGGTCTCGGCCTGGTCGCTCTCCGTCGCCTGAAGGCGCTGCGCAACAGCGCGCTCGTCGGAGCGGCGACGGGGCCGGTGCTCATCTGGCTGCTGTCCCGGACCTTCGGCGCGCCCGGAGGTCTGGCCGCCGAGGTCGTCACCGAGCTCACCGTCCTCATCGTCCAGATCGTCTTCCTGCTCCGCGCTCGGAAGCGCTGAGCCCGTACCCGGAGCGGACGACCCGCGTCTCCTCCTACCCTTTCGAGGGTCACCGGCCTCGAGGCTTCGTCAGTCCGGCCCGATCGCTCCTCACCGTGGATACCGTCGCAAGCGCACCGCATCGGCAATCCCGGGAGGACGCGCCATCATGCTCGACGCCCCTGAAGCGACTCCCCTGCACGACCGCTCTCACCGACGGCCGGACCGGTCCTCCTCCTCGCGCCGGCGGTTCCTCCGCTTCGGCAAGGCGTTCGCGGTGTCCTCGGTCATCGCTCTGCTGGCCGTTCTCGGCGCGGTGTCACCGGCCGGCAGCGCAGCCGCAGCGGGCACGGGCCCCACGGCCGCCGACGTCACGACGGCGCACCCGAGGCTCGAGCTCGACCAGCAGTCGGTCGTCGATCTGCGAGCGTCGGTGTCGTCCGATCCCGCCGTCACCGCCGTATGGAACCGCGTCCGCGCGGAGGCCGACCGGATGCTCACTGAACCGGTTCTGAAGCGGAGCTCTCCGGACGGCATCCGCATCCTGGAGACGTCGCAGACCCTCGTCCAGCGCGCCCGGACTCTGGGCATCAGCTATTTGGTGACCGGGTCCCCCGCCTACGCGGACCGGCTCTGGCTCGATCTCGACGCGGCATCGAAGTTCGCCGATTGGAATCCGGATCACTTCCTCGACACCGCCGAGATGACGCAGGGGATGGCCATCGGCTACGACTGGCTCTACGCCCGCTGGACACCCTCCCAGCGGAGCACACTGAGCTCCGCCATCCAACGGCTCGGCCTCCAGCCGTCCGTGCCCGTCTACTCCGCGCCGGCGAACACCTCCGGCCCCTATGCGCACGGCGGCAATTGGGCCGTCGTCACCAACAACTGGAACATCGTGGCGAACGGAGGGATGATCGCCGGTGCAGTCGCGACGGCGCAGGACAATGCGGGCCTCTCCGATCGGATCCTCGGCTACGCGACCCCCAGTCTCCGCCGGGGCCTCGCGCAGTTCGGGCCCGACGGCGGGTACGCCGAGGGGCCGACGTACTGGGAGTACGCGACGCGGTATCTCGCCTCTGCGTTGAGCACACTCGATGTCGCAACCGGGACGGACTGGGGCCTGGCAGCCTCGCCCGGCGTCAGCACGACGGGCTACTTCCCCGTGCAGATGCTCGGGGCGTCGAAGGAGATGTACGACTTCGGCGACAGCGACTCGACGCAGCTCAACCCGCCGTCGCAGCTGTACCTGGCGAAGAAGTTCGACAACGCCGACTTCCTCTCCGTCGGCGGCAAGCAGACCGGCAGCGATGCGCAGCGGCTCATCTGGTACCAAGCCGCCACGACCGCCGCGGCCGGCCCCGGGGCGTCGAGGGACTCCTTCTCCGCAGCCGCCGGCGTGAGCACGATGAGATCGTCCTGGGACGCGGACGGCACCTCCGTCGGCTTCCGCTCGGCCAGCAGCCCCACGAGCGGGCACCAGCACCAGGACTCCGGCTCCTTCATCCTCGACGCTCTGGGCGAGAGGTGGTCCTCCGACCTCGGACGGGACGACTACAGCCTCGCCGGCTACTTCGAGGGCGAGTCCCGGTGGACCTACTACCGGAACAGGCAGGAGGCGCACAGCACCCTCCTCGTCGACCCCTTCAGAAGCTCGACCGCCTACGCGACCGGGCGGTCGACGATGGTCCGCTCGGACGCCAACGCCTCCTCGTCGCTGGCGGTCAGCGACCTGTCCGCCCTTCTCCCGGGCGGCACCACCTGGCAGCGGGGCGTGAAGCTCTTCGACGGACGCGACCAGTTCCTCGTTCAGGACGAGGTCGAGCGGTACGGCCCCGTCGAGGCGCTCTGGTCCATGAACACCGAGGCCCTGATCGACGTCTCGGACGACGGCCGCAGCGCCACCCTCTACCGCGACGGCCAACGGATGCTGGCCCGCATCGTCACCGACGACTCCTTCCGGTTCTCCGTCATGGACGCCGCTCCCCTGGCCACCTCACCGCGACCGGCCGGTCAGAGCTCGAACCTCGCCGACAGAAAGCTGACCATCGCGGCCTCCGGGACCGACAGCGTCCGGATCGCCGTGCAGTTCTCCCCGCTCCACGGCGACGCCCCCGTGGCAGCGGCAGCCCCGGTCGTCGGCCTGTCATCGTGGTCACTGGATGCGGTCGGGACGAGCCGGGCCACCGGCGTGACGGTGGGCGGCACCCCCCTCCCGTCCTTCGCGGGCGACGACGTCGCCTACACAGCAGCAGTCGACCCGACCGGCCCGGTGCCCGTGGTCGCCGCGCAGGCCGCGGCCGGATCGGTCGTCACCTCGACCTCGCCCGCCGCCGTTCCCGGCTGGGCCTCGACCACCATCACAGAGCCCGGCAGGACTCCGACCACCTACCGCGTCCTCCTCACACCGGGGCCGATCCGGATCGAGAGCGCGGTCGCCTCCCGGACGACGGCGGGGTCACCGGAGGTGACTTTCGACGGGACCGAGGGAACGTACTGGTCCACGTGGGGCGACAACTCGATCACGTGGCAGCTCGCGCGCGCCACGGCGGTCGAGCGCCTCGATCTCTCCTGGGTCGCCAACTCCAGTCGACTGTCGAAGTTCGATCTCCTCAGCTCCCCCGACGGCCGGACGTGGACCGCTCGTACCTCCGGGTCCTACCTCGGGACCGGCGGATGGGCCTCCGTCGCTGCGGCGATGCCCTCCGATTCCCGGTTCGTCCGCCTGGTCGGTCACGGGGACGGCACGAAGGACGTCTGGACGGCGCTGCGGGAGGTCAGGATCTACAGTTTCACCGAGGACGCGCACGTGCACGTGCCGGACAAGAGCCTCTCGTTCGCGACGGCCGCGATCTCCGCGTCCGAGGTGCAGGCCGGCGCAACGGCCGCGGCCTCGGCGACGGGTACCGGGCCGGACGGGCGGACGCTCCCCGCGTCCTCGGTGAGGCTCACCTGGGGCTCCTCCGATCCCGCCGTCGCCTCGGTCGACCGGTCGGGTTCGGTCACCGGGCGCACCGCGGGGACCGCCATGATCGGCGTGCTCGTCGAATCGGGCGGCGTCATCCGCTCGGCGAGCGTTCCGGTGACGGTGGTCGACAGGACGAAGGTCCGTCTCTACCCGACCGCCGACTCCTACGTCCAGGGCGGAGCATCAGCGGGCACCAACTACGGCGCCATCACCGGAATGCTCGTCAAGACCAGCGCCTCCACCACCACCGACCAGAGCTACACCCGCGTCGGCTACCTCCGCTTCGACCTCAGCGCCCTCCAGGGCCGCACCGTCACCGGCGCCACCCTCACCACCACCGCCGCCATCACCGACAACGGATCCCCCGTCCTCCTCGACTTCCACGACACCCCCACCACCTGGACCGAGAAGGGACTCACCTTCACCAACCGCCCCGCCCTCGGCCCCATCCTCGGCAGCACCCTCGTCGACACCACCAAGACCACCCGCACCACCGACCTCACCGACGCCCTCGCCGCCAAAGCCGCAGCCTCCACCCCCACCCTCTCCCTCGGCATCGACCAAGCCCACCTCCCCCCGGGAACAGCAGGCAGCGTCGTCCGAATCGAGACCCGCGAATCCACCACCACCCCCTACCTCGACATCACCTTCGACACCCCGCCGCCGGTTCGAGCGCCGCTGTACCCAGGCGAGGTCGGGATCGCACCGACAGTGACGACGCTCGACCTCGGCGCACAGGTCCAGCTCGCGCCGACGGCCACGGACACGACGGGTGCGCCACTGGACAGCACCGGCGTCGCCTTCGCCTACTCCTCGTCCAGCACCCCGGTGCTCGGCGTCGATCCGACCGGCGCACTCACCGCGCTCGCGCCCGGATCCAGCACCCTCACGGTCACGGCGACTCTGAACGGCGTGACCGCGTCGGCGAGCGTTCCGGTGACGGTGGTCGACAGGACGAAGGTCCGTCTCTACCCGACCGCCGACTCCTACGTCCAGGGCGGAGCATCAGCGGGCACCAAC
>NZ_PSVU01000015.1:0-70108 GCF_002932515.1 Rathayibacter sp. AY1D5 | reverse complement strand
CGAGAAGCTGTTCGAGGACGCGATCGGCCGGAACATCTTCTTCGTCAACGACGCCGATGCGGCGGGCTACGCCGAGTCGCGCTTCGGAGCGGCGAAGGACAAGGAGGGCCTGGTCATCATGACCACCCTCGGCACCGGCATCGGGACGGCGCAGATCCACGACGGGATCCTCATCCCCAACGCTGAGCTCGGCCACCTCGAGATCCACGGCGGCGACTACGAGAAGAAGGCCTCCTTCGCCGCCAAGGAGCGCGACGACCTCGACTACAAGCACTGGGCGAAGCGCCTGCAGCGCTACTACTCCCACCTCGAGGCGCTGCTCTGGCCCGATCTCTTCATCGTCGGCGGCGGCATCTCCAAGCACCACGACGAGTTCCTCCCGCTGCTCGACCTGCGCACCCCGATCATTCCGGCGGCGCTCCGCAACAACGCCGGCATCCTCGGCGCGGCCGCGCTCGCAGGGCGGGGCTGAGTCTTTTTCCTCGGCGGTCCCCGCCCGCCGAGGCGCGGTCGGCCTCGGGAGGTGACGCGTTCCGGGGAGCGGGGTGCGGACGGCTACGGCGAAACGCTGGCACGCGTTTCGCCGGTTCGCCTGGTGCGTGGCGCCGTGGCGCACGGACGTGATCGGACCTTCGGGGTCCAGCGGTCGCGGTGAGCCACGACGGGGCGGGGGCACCTGGTCCTCGGCGGCGATCCGCAGCGGCGTCTCAGGACCGTCCTCCGGGATCGGCGCCTGCCGGACGTCGTGCTGCACCGCTTCGTCCGCAGGAGGTAGCGCGAGAGATGGACCGCGCCAGTCCTGTCGAGTGGCGGCGCAAGGATGTATCGAGACCCCGGAACCGCCACGGCAGGCCGTCGCGCTGCCTGCGGGCGGGAGCGCGAGCTCGGCGACCGGCGGAGACGCGAGATGCCCCGCCGGGGCGGGGCATCTCGTGGCGAAGGGGTCGGCTGATACGCCGGGTTCTGTTCACGCCGCGCCTCTCGGCGGGCGCTGGACGGCCATCTCTCTCGGAGCCACGTCGCCGTGACCCTCCAGCGGTCTACCCGAGGACCCGACGAGCAGCCGCATCGTCCTCTGTCTGACCTTGCTCCGGGCGAGGTTTACCGAGCGGACCGGATCACTCCGGCCCCTGGTGGTCTCTTACACCACCGTTTCACCCTTACCGCCGGCAGGAGCCGACGGCGGTCTGTTCTCTGTGGCACTGTCTCGCGGGTCGCCCCGGGTGGGTGTTGCCCACCGCCCTGCTCTGCGGAGCCCGGACGTTCCTCGGCACCACGGCTCTCGCCGCGGTGACGCGACCGTCTTGCCGGCCCGTTCGCCCGTCCAGTGTACGGCTCAGGCGAGGGTGGACTCCTCGCCGCGCACCAGGATGCAGCCGCTGTCGGGGCAGAGGACGACCTCGTCGGGAGCGGAGGCGCGGATCCAGGAGAGGTCCGACTCGGTGAGGGCCACGCCGCTCCCCTCCGACACCTTCCCGCGGAGGAGGGCCGCGCCGACTCCGTAGCGGGCGCGCTGCTTCTCGTACAGCTCGACCAGGTCCTCCGGAAGGGTCGTCACCAGGTCCGCCCGGTCCCGGGCGAGCGCCTCCTGCTTGTCGCGGAGCTTCTCGGCCTGCGCGTCGCGCTCCTCGGCGAGGGTCCCGAGCGAGGCGACGACCTCGTCGCGCTCGGCCTGAGCCGCGGCGACCTCGGACTCGATGCCCTCGATCCGCTCCATCAGGGTCAGCTCGATGTCCTCGAGGTCTCCCCGTCGCTTCACGAGGGAGGTGATCTCGCTCTCGAGCGCGGCGATGTCCTTGGCCGCGGAGGCGGTCTGCAGGCGGTCGCGATCGCGGGTGAGCCGCTTCTCGACCACGCTGACGTCGGACTCGATGCGCCCGAGCTCGGTGCGCACGTCCTCGAGGCGCCCTGTGCGCTCGGCGAGGGAGCGGCGGGTCTCGTTGTCGCGGGCCTGCATCGCCTGGATCCGCGCGATCTGCGGGAGCGTCGCGAGGGCGTGGCGCAGCTGCGCGCCCCTCGTGTCCAGACTCGCCAGAGTCAGGAGTTCGCGCTGGTGTGCGGGGCTGGCTTTCACGTGGCGGTCCTCGTTCCCGGCGCGCAGTACGGGCGCGCCGCGTCCATTCTCCCGTGCCCGCGGCGGGTCAGTGCACGATCGCGAAATCCCACGGGTCGGTGCGGGTCTCGCTCACCTCGACGGTGACCGTGGGCAGGGCCTCCCGCAGCGCGGTCGCGGCGACGTCGAGCCACAGCCACTCGCTCGCCCAGTGCGAGACGTCGATGAGGGCGGGGCCGGTGCCGTGCAGGGCCTTCTCGCGCGCCTCGGACGCCGGGTGGTGCCGGAGGTCGGCGGTGATGAAGACGTCGCTCGTGCGGACGGCGGGGGCGTCCAGGAGCGAGTCCCCCGCTCCCCCGCAGAGCGACACGCGGCGCACGGGCGTCTCGTAGGCGCCCGCGGCCCGCACTCCCCCTGCGGTGGCCGGCAGGAGCTCGGCCACGGCTCCGGCCAGGCGTCCGAGCGTCACCTCCTCGGGCAGGTCGCCCACTCGGCCGAGCCCGATCGACGGGTCGGCGCCCGGGACGAGCGGCGTCGTGCCGGTCAGGCCGAGGCGGGTCGCGATCACGTCCGAGACGCCGTCCGCGACGATGTCGGCGTTCGTGTGGGCCGAGATCAGTGCGCAGCCGCCCCGGATGAGGTCCGCGAGCAGGCGGCCCTTGTAGCCGTCCTCGGCGATCGAGGTGACGCCGCGCAGCAGCAGCGGGTGGTGCGCGACCAGGAGCTGGTAGCCGCCGTCGACGGCCTCCGCGACGGTGTCGGAGACCACGTCGACCGTGAGCAGGATCCGCTCCACCGCGGCGTCGGGGTCGCCGGTGACCAGGCCGGGCGCGTCCCAGCTCTCGGCGGCCGCCTCGGGCCAGAGACGGTCGATGACGGCGTGGACGTCGCGCAGTGAGGGCATGCGTCCAGGGTAGGGCCGCTCAGGGCGGGTGGTCGGTCTCCACGGCGCGGATCTCGGCGCTGGCCGCCGCGTCCAGGTCGGCTCGCGGCGGGTCGTCCGACTCCGGCAGGCGGACGGTGATGCCGCCGTACTGCTCGATCTCGAGCAGGCCCGCGACTCCGGAGGCGGCGAGCATGTGGCCGCCGGTCCCGCCGGTGGTGTCGACGACGTGCGTGTGCAGGCCGGCGACGCTGATCCCCTGGAACGGCTGCCGGCCGACGGGGCCCAGCAGCGTGCCCTCGACGCCGGTCAGCCGGACCTCGTGCTGGTCGCGCATCGCGTCCGCCAGGCGGCGGTAGGGCTCCGCCTGCGCGATCGGCCGGCGCAGGGTCGGCGTCTCCGCCTGCGCGCGCAGGCGGACACCGACGAAGACGTCCGGACAGGGCACGAGCGAGCGCACTGCGGCCAGTCTGCCGAGCGGCGCGATCGGGAGCCGTCGCGGCGCACGGTCGGTGGTCCGTGCTTGCCTGGGGACCATGAACGAGTACCTGCCCTGGGCCGTCGCGGCCGCCCTGCTCCTGGCCCTCCTCATCACGGTCGTCGTCGGCCGCCGACGGCGCACTGCGGCGGGAGCGGCGGAGGAGCACCAGCGCACGATCGCCGAGCGCGACCGGAGCCACGAGGCGGCGCTCAAGGCACTGACGCGCGCGCGCGACGCCGAGCGCGACCTCAGTCGGACCGAGCTCGAGACGGCGCAGGAGGAGGTCGAGCAGACCCGTGACGCGCTCGCCAGGACCTGGAGCAGCGAGGCCGTCTCGCACACCCTGATCCGGGAGGCGTGCGCCTCGGCGGGGCTGTCCGGCATCCTCGCCACGAACGTCGTCTTCGTACCGGTCGACGCGCGCACGACGCGCCGCTTCCTCGCGCAGATCGACCATCTGCTGCTCACCCGGCACGGCGCGCTCATCATCGAGGCCAAGTACTGGCAGGGGGTCGTCTTCGACGGCGTGCGACCCGGTACTGTCCACCCCTCCTACGGCGTCCTCCTCGACGAGGACGCCCTGCCCGAGGCCTTCGCGGTTCAGATCGCACCGGGGACGGTGTCGCGGTGGACGGTGCGCACGCATGTCGAGCAGCACGTCCCCGCCCGGCAGGTCCGGATCCAGGCCGCGCGGCTCAAGGAGCACCTGGCCCTGAACGGTCTGCCCACGCCGTGGTTCGAGACGGCCGTGCTCTACAGCCACCCCGACGTCAGGACGTACGCGCCCGGATGGCAGGGCACGGGAGCGGCACGGACGAGGATCCTGACGGGAGTCGACGAGCTGACGGACGCTCTGGCCGATCTCGCACGGCGCCCGGGCACCACGATCGGGGAGGACGCCTGGGGCGAGCTCTCCGGATTCCTCGCCGGATGCGGCTGCCATGTGGAGCCGGTCGGGCCGACCCGTGCGTGACCAGCAGGGGGATCCGGTGGCCGGACGGGCACGGTCCTGGCTGGCCTGACCGGCCTGAGCCGGACAGGACGGCCCCGGACAGGACGACGCCAGACCCTGTAACGCCGGGAACGACGAAGGTCCGCACTCCCGGAGGAGTGCGGACCTGTTCGGTGGATCCGAGGGGATTCGAACCCCTGACCCCCTGCATGCCATGCAGGTGCGCTACCAGCTGCGCCACGGACCCATGTTCTGTTCTGTCTTGCTTCGTGCTGTCTTTCGCTGTCTCCGCCCGGCGGAAGCAACTCGAATAAACTACAACACGATTCGCGTGAAGTGAAATCGAGCGCTGTCGCCGGGCGTGTTCGTCAGTTCGAGGACGTCGACGAGTCGACGGCGACGGGCTGCTCGAGGGTGAACGGCACCGTCGGGCAGTCCTTCCAGAGGCGCTCGAGCGAGTAGTACATGCGGTCCTCCTCGTGGAAGACGTGCACGACGATGTCGCCGAAGTCGAGGAGGATCCAGCGGCCCTCCGCACGGCCCTCGCGGCGCAGCAGCTTGGCGCCGGAGTCGTTCAGGCGGTCCTCCACCTCGTTCGCGATCGCGACCACGTTGCGCTCGGAGCGACCGGTGGCGAGGAGGAAGATGTCGACCAGCGGCAGCGGCCCCGAGACGTCGAGGGCGACGAGGTCCTCACCGCCCTTGGAGTCGGCGGCGGTGGCCGCGAGCTGGAGCAGGGCGCGGGCGGAATCGGTCGCAGTCATGAAGCCTTCAGTGTCGGTGGTGGAGATCAGAAGATGTTGAGCACGAAGCCGCCGATGAACAGCGCGATCGCGCCGACCAGCAGGACGGCCGCGGTGATCGCGAGGACCACCGGAACGCTCACGCCGGCGCGCTTCTGCGGCGCGATCATCGAAGTGCCGGCGGCGTGGGTGGAGACGGCGCTGGACGCCCGGACCGGCTCGGACTCGCCGGCGGGCTGCTCGCGGTCGATGCGGTCGACGTAGCGGTCCACATCGGGCGAGTCGTAGAGGTTCGGGTGCTGGCCCGTGGAGCCGAGGCTGCGCGGGAGGTCGAACGAGCCGGTGACAAGGATCTCCCCCGTGTCCGTGCCGACGGTCGCGCCGGGGCCCGTGGTCGGCAGGATCAGCGCGTTGGTGGTGGTGACGGCACCGGTGGCGGCGACTCCGCTCGCGATGAGGGAGTCGAACGAGGCGTCCACCTCCTCCTTCGACTTGCTGTCGAGCTCCTCGGTGATGGCGAGGTGCTCGATCGGCGGCTCGAAGCTCCCGGTGATCTCGGTGGCCTTCTCGTCGGCGATGTCGAGGGATCCGCCCACCGACGCGAAGAGCGCGGTGTTCAGGTGCGGCTGCTCGGGCTGCTCGCCGGCCGTCGGCTGCTCGTCGTCCGCGTCCCGCTCGTCGGAGGCGTCCGCGGACGGCGTCTCGTCGGCGGAGGAGGAGTTCTCGATCTCGGCCTCGGCCTCGTGCACCTCGGCCGCGTCGGCCTCCGCGGTCGCGTCGGCGGCGGACTCGTCCGCCTCCTCCTCGGACGCCTCGAGGGCGTCCTCGGTGACGACGTCCTCGTCGCCCTCCGGCTCCTGCTCCGCTGCACCCTCGGGCACCGGCTCCGCATCACGGGACTCGTCGGCCGCCTCGATCACGGGGACCGCCCCGGTCGGCGGGAGCGCCGAGGCACGCTCGAGGGCGCCCTCGACGTCGTCGGAGCGCTCGTCGTCCGACCGCTCCTCGTCGGCGGGCGGCTCCGCCTCCGGTGCGGCGGCGACCTTCTCCGCCTGCTGCTGCGCCAGCAGTGCGCGCAGCTCCCGACGGGTCAGCTGGCGGCCCGTGGCGTTCTCGGTGGCGACGATCTCCATCGAGGAGGTGCGCAGGTCGGGCTCGCTCGCGGGGCTCGGCTCGACGGGGGTGATCCGCAGGGCCTGGGTGGGGGTCAGCACCGGCATGTCGCCGGCGGTGGTGGCGGTCGCGGTGGCAGCCCGGCGGGACGTCGTCGAAACGGCGGCGGTCGTGGCCGCACCGGCCTCGCGCCTCTCGCGCTCGCGGATCTCGCGCCGGGTGAGCGGCTTCTCCTCGGGCTGAACTGTCATGACGTGCTCCGATACAGGTGGTGCTTCGAGATGTACTGGACGACACCGTCGGGAACCAGGTACCAGACCGGATGACCCCGGTTGACGCGGCTCCGACAGTCGGTCGAGGAGATCGCCAGTGCCGGAATCTCCAACAAGGATACGTCCTGAGCCGGCAATCCCGAAACGTTGAGGACGTGCCCCGGCCGGCTGACGGCGACGAAGTGGGCCAGCTCCCACAGCTCGTCGTAGTCCTTCCAGCTCAGGATCTGAGCGACCGCGTCCGCGCCGGTGATGAAGAACAGCTCGGCGTCGGGGTGCGCGGCGTGGATGTCCCGCAGGGTGTCGATCGTGTAGGTCGTGCCGATCCGGTCAACGTCGACGCGGCTGACGGTGAAGCGCGGGTTCGACGCCGTCGCGATCACCGTCATCAGGTACCGGTGCTCGGCGGAGGTCACCGTCTTCTTGTGCCACGGCTGGCCGGTGGGCACGAAGACGACCTCGTCCAGGTCGAACGACTGGGCCACCTCGGAGGCGGCGACCAGGTGACCGTGGTGGATAGGGTCGAAGGTGCCGCCCATCACGCCGATGCGCGGACGCCGCGGGCCTCCGCTCGCGGCGGACGTCACGATCGCTGGGCTCCCCGCCTAGTGTCCGTGACCGTGCTGGTCGTGGGAGCCGGCGCCGGTCTTGTGCGAGTGGCGGTTCGCCACGTCGCGGTAGCTCCAGGTGACGAAGCCGAGGGCCGTGAAGGCGACGGCGGCGATCAGGCCGAAGACGATCGGGGGGAACGGCAGCTCCGTGTGGGCCGCTGCTTCGGCGAGGACGGTCGTCGCGAGGGACATGCAGTGCTCCTTGGAGGTCGTGGTCGCCCCGGCGGGGCTCCGACGAGTCTACCCGGACGCCGCTCGTCGGCGGATCGCCGGTCCGGGCGCTAGGCGCGGACCTGTCCCGCGCCGCGCAGCAGCCACTTCGTGCTGGTCAGCTCGGGAAGACCCATGGGGCCCCGAGCGTGCAGCTTCTGCGTCGAGATGCCGACCTCGGCGCCGAACCCGAACTCCCCGCCGTCGGTGAAGCGGGTGGAGGCGTTGACCATCACGACCGCGGAGTCGACCTCGGCGAGGAAGCGCTCGGCGCTCCGGAGGTCGTTCGTCACGATCGACTCAGTGTGGTGGGTGGAGTACCGGTCGATGTGGGCCATCGCGGCGTCGAGGTCGTCGACGATCGCGACGGCGACGTCGAGCGAGTAGTACTCCGCGGACCAGTCCTCATCGGTGGCGGGCACCGCGTCGGGCCAGAGCGCCGCGACGCGCTCGTCGCCGTGCACAGTCACTCCCGCTTCCGCGAGCCGGCCGAGGACGGGCGGGAGGAGGCGCTCGGCGGCGTCGCGGTGGACGAGGAGGGTCTCGAGGGCGTTGCAGGTGCTCGGACGCTGCACCTTGGCGTTGTGGACGATGTCTACGGCCCACTGCTCGTCGGCACTGGCGTCGAGGAAGACGTGGACGACTCCGGCGCCCGTCTCGATCACAGGGACGGTCGACTCGGTCACGACCGACTCGATGAGGCCCGCGCTCCCCCGCGGCACCAGGACGTCGACGTAGCCGCGCGCTCGCATGAGGGCCTTCGCGCCCTCGCGGCCGTGGTCGTCGACCGTCTGCACCAGCTCGGCGGGCAGGCCGACGGAGGCGACGGCCTCCTGCAGCAGCTCCACCAGGACGCGGTTCGTGTTCTCCGCGGCCGAGCCTCCGCGCAGGATCACGGCGTTCCCGCTCTTGAGGCCGAGCGCCGCGATGTCGATGGTGACGTTCGGGCGCGCCTCGTAGATCGCTCCGACCACGCCGAACGGGACCCGCACCTGGGTGAGGGAGGCGCCGTTGGGCAGGTTCGATCCCCGCACCGTCTGCCCGACCGGATCGGTGAGCCCGACGACCGCGACGACGGCGTCGGCGAGGGACCCCAGGCGCGCCGCATCGAGGCGGAGGCGGTCCTGCAGGCCCGCGCTCATCCCGCTCTCGCGACCCCGCTGGAGGTCGAGCTCGTTCGCCGGGACGACGCGCTCGGCGCTCGAGCGCACCGCGTCGGCGATGGCGAGCAGAGCCCGGTTCTTGAGGTCGGTGGTCGCACTGCGGAGGGAGCGCGACGCGACGCGGGAGGCGGCGAACCGCTCGGTCAGCGCACTGCTGTCGGGGGTCGTCTGCGGCATCCGGCCAGTGTAGAGGCAGACGACCCCGGCGGCGGGAGTCAGCTCTCCTCGACGGCCTCCGTGCCGTCGCCCTCGTCGGCGACGCGCCAGACGCCGCCCTGGCGCTCGCGCTCGAGCTCCGCGCGGGCCTCGGCCTTGGCGTCCATCCGCTCGAAGTAGTCCTCGCGACGCTCGTTGCGGGTCTTGCGCCGGTTGTCCTCGAGGCGGAGGTCCGTTCCGCGGGGCGCGGTGATGAGCTCGGCCGTCGAGGTGAGGGTCGGCTCCCAGTCGAAGACGACGCCGTCGCCGGGGCCGATGACGACGGTGGAGCCGGCGACCGCTCCGGCCGAGAACAGGCCGTTCTCGACTCCGAGCTTGGCCAGGCGGTCGGCGAGGAAGCCGACGGCCTCGTCGTTCGTGAAGTCGGTCTGCGCGACCCAGCGCACGGGCTTGGTGCCCAGGACCCGGTACACGTTGCCGTACGAGCCGCCCTCGACCCGGATCTCGAAGTCCTTCTCGTCCACGGCGCGGGGGCGGATGGTGATGCGCTCCACCCGCGGCACGGCGGCGAGCTCGAGGCGGTGCTTCTCGACGATCTCGGCGAGGGCGAACGTCAGCTGGCGGAGTCCCGAGTGGCTGACCGTCGAGATCTCGAACACGCGGTAGCCGCGGCACTCGAGGTCGGCCCGGACGAAGTCGGCCAGCTCCTGGGCCTCGGGCACGTCGACCTTGTTGAGCGCGATCAGCTGCGGCCGCTCGATCAGCGGCACCTGTCCGTCGCCGACGGGGTACGCCGCCAGCTCCCCGAGGATGATGTCGAGGTCGGTCAGCGGGTCGCGGCCGGGCTCGAGCGTGGCGCAGTCGAGCACGTGGACGAGCGCGGTGCAGCGCTCGACGTGGCGGAGGAACTCCAGGCCCAGGCCCTTGCCCTCGCTCGCGCCCTCGATGAGACCGGGCACGTCGGCGACGGTGAAGCGTGACTCCCCCGCCTGCACGACGCCGAGGTTGGGCGCGAGGGTCGTGAACGGGTAGTCCGCGATCTTCGGCTTGGCCGCCGAGATCGCCGCGACGAGGCTCGACTTGCCCGCCGAGGGGAATCCGACGAGCGCGACGTCCGCGACGGTCTTCAGCTCGAGGACGACGTCGCCCTCCCAGCCCGGCGTGCCGAGCAGCGCGAAGCCGGGCGCCTTGCGCTTCGTGGTGGCGAGAGAGGCGTTGCCGAGCCCGCCCTGCCCGCCCGGAGCGATGACGAACCGGAGGCCGGGCTCGTCCATGTCGATCAGCTGGTCGCCGTCGGGCGACTTGACGACCGTGCCGACCGGGACGGGGAGCTCCATGAGCTCGCCGTTCCCGCCCGCGCGGTGGTCGCCCATGCCGGGACCGCCGTTCTCGGAGCTGCGGTGCGGGTGGCGGTGGTACGCGAGCAGCGTCGTCGTCTGCGGGTCGGCGACGAGGACGATGTCGCCCCCGTGCCCGCCGTTGCCGCCGTCGGGGCCGGCGAGCGGCTTGAACTTCTCGCGACGGACGGAGACGCAGCCGTTGCCGCCGTGGCCGGCACGCAGATGCAGCGTGACGTTGTCGACGAAGGTGACCATGGTGTGAATCCGTCCGTGAGTGCGTGCGGCGCCGGGATGCCGGCGCCGGGGGGCTGTGCCCCGGTAAACGCGCAAGGGGCGAGCCGAAGCCCGCCCCTTGCGTCCTGTGCCTGTGCGGCCGAGGAGGTCGACCCTACTGGGCGGCCGCCACGATGTTGACGACCTTGCGGCCGCCCTTGCTGCCGAACTCGACAGCGCCCGCCGAGAGGGCGAACAGGGTGTCGTCGCCACCGCGTCCGACGTTCGCGCCGGGGTGGAAGTGCGTGCCGCGCTGGCGGACGATGATCTCGCCCGCGTTCACGACCTGGCCGCCGAAGCGCTTGACGCCGAGACGCTGCGCGTTCGAGTCGCGACCGTTGCGAGTGGAGCTCGCGCCCTTCTTGTGTGCCATTTCTCATCTCCTCGAGACCGGGGGGCCGCAGCCCCGTGCTGTTGCCCTGCAGGGCGATGGCTCGCTCCGCAGGTCAGCTCAATTCCTTTGCAGGACTACTTGATGCCAGTGACCTTGACGCGCGTGAGGTCCTGACGGTGCCCCTGGCGCTTCTTGTAACCGGTCTTGTTCTTGAACTTCTGGATGATGATCTTCGGACCACGGAGGTCCTCGAGCACCTCGGCGGTGACGGTGACGCCCGCGAGGGTCGCCGCGTCCGAGGTGATCGACTCACCGTCGACGAGCAGCACGGCAGGAAGCTGCACGGTGCCGTTCTCGTCGGCCTTGACGCGGTCCATCGTCACGATGGTGCCGACCTCGACCTTCTCCTGACGACCGCCGGCGCGCACAACTGCGTAAACCACTTCTCGTACCTGTTTCTCGTCTGGACGGAGCGGAGGCCTCGTCCGGGGCTTGTAGGGACGGGGCTGAGCCCCGGTCTTCCGGTTCGTACCCGTCTCCTCACGACACGAGGGAACCGGCACCGCGGCCCGCGCCCCGTGAGGGGCGGAGCGACAACGGAAATCTGCGTGAGCACATGGATCGCGCCACACCAACGGTCAAGAGTACGGGATCCGCGCTCCACGGTCAAACGCACACGACTGCGAAGCCGTGTCCACCCGACCGGCGACCCCGTCACGATAGTCGAGGAGGAGGCGCGTGGACGGACGGCGCGCCGCCTACGATCGGGGAATGGCCATCCTCGTCGACGCCGCGCGCTGGCCGGCGCACGGCCGGCTGTGGGCGCACCTCGTGAGCGACGTCTCGCTCGAGGAGCTCCACGACTTCGCGCGCCGTCTCGGCGTGCCCGAGCGCGGCTTCGACCTGGACCACTACGACGTGCCCGAGGAGCGGATCGACGAGCTCGTCGCCGCGGGCGCGGTCCCCGTCGGCGCGCGGGAGCTGGTCGAGCGGCTGAGGCGGAGCGGGCTCCGCGTCCGCGGGCGCGACCGGGACGCCGAGAGGGCCCGGCGCCGGCTCTCGCCGGGCACCGGGCCCTCCTGACACCGGGTCGCGCTACTGGTCGGCGCGGCGCGGGGTCTGCTCGGGGATGACCGCGACTCCGGTGAGCGCGGCCGTCGTGACGCGCCGGCTCTTCGCACGGCCCTGGCCGGGCTGCTTCGGGGCCGGCAGAGCGTCGAGCACGGAGTCGAGCAGGTGCTCGGCGACCTCGCTGCGGACGCGGCGCGGAGGCGTGACCGGCGCGATCGGGATGTCGAGGATCGGCGCGGCAGCGGCCGGCTCGATCTCCTTCTCGACCGGGGTCTCGACGGGAGCCGACTCGACGGCCGCCGTCTCGGCGGCCTCCTGGCGCGGCTCGCGGTCGCGGCTGCGACGACGGCGCTCGCCCCGGGCGGGACGCTCGCCGCGACGACTCGGCTCGGACGGCTGCTCCTCGGGTGCCGTGGCGGACTCCTCCGGCGCCATGGCCTCGACGGTCTCGGCGGCGTCCTCGACCAGCGCGGCCGCCTCCTCCGCCGCCTGGCGCACGGCCTGGGGGTGGATGGTGCTGGCGGCGATCTGCGCGAGCGCGTTCTTCGCGTCGTCCGTGATGGCGTGGGTGCTGATCGGCTTGGTCGCCGGCGCGCCCTGCCCGTTCTGCCCGCCGTTCGAGCGCCCGGAGGCGGCGGGCTGCTGCTCGCCGCCCTTGCCCCGGCGGCGCTGCTCCTGCTGCGGAGCGGCGGTCGACCGGTGCTTGAGCACGGGGTCGTGGTGGACGATGACGCCGCGCCCGGCGCAGATCTCGCAGTTCTCGCTGAAGGTCTCGAGCAGGCCCAGGCCCAGCTTCTTGCGGGTCATCTGCACGAGGCCGAGCGAGGTGACCTCGGCGACCTGGTGCTTCGTCCGGTCGCGGCTCAGGCACTCGACCAGGCGGCGGAGCACGAGGTCGCGGTTGGACTCGAGCACCATGTCGATGAAGTCGACGACGATGATGCCGCCGATGTCGCGCAGGCGCAGCTGGCGGACGATCTCCTCGGCCGCCTCCAGGTTGTTCTTCGTGACCGTCTCCTCGAGGTTCCCGCCCGAGCCGACGAACTTGCCGGTGTTGACGTCGACCACCGTCATCGCCTCGGTGCGGTCGATCACGAGCGAGCCGCCGCTGGGCAGCCACACCTTGCGCTCCAGCGCCTTCTCGATCTGCTCCGTGATGCGGAACTCGTCGAACGCGTCCTTGTCACCCGTGTAGACCTCGACGCGCTCGAGCAGATCGGGTGCGACCTGGCTGAGGTAGAGCTCGATGGTCTCGCGGGCGTCGTCGCCGGCGATGACCATCTTCTCGAAGTCCTCGTTGAAGACGTCGCGGACGATCTTGATCAGCAGGTCCGGCTCGCTGTGCAGGAGAGCGGGAGCCTGCCCGCTCGCGGCCTTCGCGCTGAGAGCCGTCCACTGCGCGGTCAGGCGCTCGACGTCGACGGTCAGCTGCTCCTCCGTGGCGCCCTCGGCCGCGGTCCGGACGATGACGCCCACGTTCTCGGGCAGCACCTCCTTGAGGATCTTCTTCAGGCGGGCGCGCTCGGTGTCCGGGAGCTTCCGCGAGATGCCGTTCATCGAACCGTTGGGCACGTAGACGAGGTAGCGGCCGGGGAGCGAGATCTGGCTCGTGAGACGGGCGCCCTTGTGGCCGACGGGGTCCTTCGTGACCTGGACGAGGACCCGGTCGCCGGGCTTGAGCGCGAGCTCGATCCGGCGGGGGCCGCCGGCGTTGTTCGCGGCGTCCCAGTCGACCTCGCCGGAGTAGAGCACGGCGTTGCGCCCGCGTCCGATGTCGACGAAGGCGGCCTCCATGCTCGGGAGGACGTTCTGCACGCGGCCGAGGTAGACGTTGCCGATGAGCGACGCCTCCTGCGAGCGGGCGACGTAGTGCTCGGCGAGGACGCCGTCCTCGAGCACGCCGATGCGGATGCTGTCCTCCTTCGAGCGGACGACCATGACGCGGTCGACGGCCTCCCGGCGGGCGAGGAACTCGGACTCGGTGACGACCGTGCGGCGCCGGCCGGCGTCGCGGCCGTCGCGGCGGCGCTGCTTCTTGGCCTCGAGGCGGGTCGAGCCCTTGATGCGCTGCGGCTCGGTGATGAGCTCGGGCTCGCGGGCCTCGCGCTGCTCGCGCGGCTGGCGGACCCGGACGACGGTGTTCTCGGGGTCGTCGGAGCCGGACCTCTCGCTCTCGCCGCTGCGGCGGCGCGAGCGGCGGCGGACGGAGCCCTGCTCCTCGGCCGGGCTCTCGCGCTCCTCCTGGACGCCCAGCGGCGCACCGCGGGGAGGCAGCGGAGCCAGCTCGACGTAGTCGGGCAGGACCGGCGCCTGGAACAGCAGCGACGGGCTCGGCAGTGCGGGCCGTCGCGGCTCCTCCTGCTCGGCGCCCGGAGTCTGCGGGAGGGCGTTGAAGAACACCGCGCCCGTCGACGTCGACGGCTCGGCCGCCTCCGCGGCGCTCCCGGTCTCGGGCAGCTCGGTGCCCTCGGCTCCGGTCTGGTCGGTCTCGTTGCTGTCGATGATCGTCTCCCCTGTCGCTGGCGCGCTCGACTCGGTCCGCCGGGTAGCCCGGCGGCCACCGAAGAGGCGGCTGATCTTCCTGGCCCCGCTGCGGGGCTCGTCGCGGTCCCGATCGGATCCGCTCGTACTGTTGTCTTCCACCATTCCTGGTGCACTCCTCGGCCGGGTCGTCCGCCGCGTCGTCTTCCCGGATGCTTCTCTCGTGCGAGGGGCCTCGGCCCGCCGCGAATCCTTCCGCTCCCCCGGTCCCGTCGCGCTCGTGGCGCGGGACTCCGGTTGCAGCTGCACTCTCGGAACTGACTATCCGACACTCGCTCCTCCGCGGTGCGACCTGCGGTCGACTCCCGGCGGAGCGGAGATCCGGCGCGTCCATTCGCGGAACGCTGTCGATCTCCTGTGGCCCGGTACTCGCCCGGTAAACCTTCTTCGCGTCGATGCGGGGTCCCCCGGACCGACGGCTCCGATTATCGCACGCATTCCCAGAGGCGCCGATCCGGCGCGTGCCATAATCCCCCGGTGTCCAGCGATCCCGGGGTGCGCGACGCCCCCACCCAGCAGCGCCCCGTCGTCTTCGCCGTCCTGCTGATCGTCCTCGGCGTGATCGGCTGGACCGCCGCCTTCGCCCTCACGAACGACAAGTTCGCCGCTCTCGAGAACCCGGATGCGGGCCTCGGCTGCGACTTCAGCCTGCTCGTGCAGTGCAGTGCGAACCTGAACTCGGTGCAGGGCGCGGTCTTCGGCTTCCCGAACCCTCTCATCGGCCTGGCGGCCTGGATCGCGCCGATCGTGGTGGGGCTGGGCCTGCTCGCGGGCGCCCGGTTCGACCGGTGGTTCTGGGCGGCCTTCAACGTCGGCTTCCTGCTGGCCCTGGTGTTCGTGGGCTGGCTCATCGCGACGAGCGTCTTCGCGCTCGGAACGCTCTGCCCCTGGTGCATGCTCACCTGGGCCGTCGTCATCCCGGGCTTCTGGCTGGTGACGCTCCGCAACCTCCGTGAGGGCGTGTTCCCCGTCCCCGCCGGGGTGCGCCGCTTCGCCGGTGCCGCCTACGGCTGGGTCCCGTTCATCACGCTGCTCTGCTACCTGCTGATCGCGGTGATCGCGCAGGTGAGGCTGAACGTGCTCGCCTACCTCTGACGGACGTCGTCAGAGGCAGGCCGCCGAGCGGCTCAGGCGAACCAGAGGCCGAGCTCGCGCGCGGCCGACTCCTCGGAGTCGGACCCGTGCACGAGGTTCTGCTGGACCTTGAGGCCCCAGTCGCGGCCGAGGTCGCCGCGGATGGTGCCGGGAGCGGCCGTGGTCGGGTCGGTGGTGCCGGCGAGGGCGCGGAAGCCCTCGATCACACGGTCGCCCGCGATGCGCAGGGCGACGATCGGGCCGCTCTCCATGAACTCGACGAGCGGCTCGTAGAAGGGCTTTCCCTCGTGCTCGGCGTAGTGGGCGGCGAGCAGCTCGCGGTCGGCCTCGACGAGCTTCACGTCGACGAGGGAGTAGCCCTTCGCCTCGATGCGGCGGAGGATCTCGCCGGTGAGGTTGCGGGCGACGCCGTCGGGCTTGACGAGGACGAGGGTCTCCTGAGTGGCCATGGTTCAGCGGTCTCCTTCGGTGGGGTCGGTGGGCTCCGCCGCCCGGCGCGTCTGAGCGTCGAGGCGGGTGCCGGTCACCATGCAGTACGTCCACAGCGCCACGAAGGCGGCGCCGATCACGTACATGATCGGGACCAGCAGGCCCGAGGCCACGATAACGAACTGCAGCACCCAGCCGATGCGGAAGCCGACCGGCCGGTTCAGCAGGCCCAGAGTGGCGACGAGCGCGAGGCAGACCACCGCTCCCCCGACCAGCACGATCACGGGGTCGGCCGCCTTCAGCCCGAAGGCCACCAGGGTGGCGAGGAAGACGATGACCGCCTCGAAGCCGAGCACGATCGAGCCGAGGCTCTCCCGGACGGTCCGCGAGCGCCGCGGGCGCCCGGCCCTCACGCGCCCAGCCAGTTCTCGTCGCGGGCCGCGGTGATCGTGCGGCCGACGAGGGTGATCGAGCCCGTGACCAGCAGGGCGCCCTTGTCGGTGCGCGCCGCGAGGACGCGACCGGCCGTGAGAGCACCCAGCGGGTCGTCGGCGACGCGGACCGCCTCCTCCGGGAACACGGTGCGGGCGAGCGCGGCGAGCTCCTCGGCGGGCATCGCCCGATCGCTCGGCGCCGTGGTCACGATCAGCTCGTCCACCACGGGGCGGAGCTCCCGGAGGATCCCCTCGGCGTCCTTCTCGGCCAGCACGCCGAGGACGGCCGTCACGCGGTCGAAGTCGAAGTAGCGGCCGAGAGCGGCGGCGAGGGACGCGGCACCGTGCGGGTTGTGCGCCGCGTCGACGACGGTGCGCGGAGCGAGTCCGACGAGCTGCAGGCGGCCCGGGGAGGTCGCGGCGGCGAAGCCCTCGTCGAGGACGTCGCCGGTGAGCTCCTGCGTCCCGCCTCCCAGGAACGTCTCGACCGCGGCGACGGCCACGGCGGCGTTCTCGGCCTGGTGGTCGCCGAAGAACGGCAGCAGCAGCTGCTCGTACGTGGTGACGAGTCCCCGCACGGTGACGACCTGGCCGCCGACGGCGACGGTCGTCGACTCGACGTCGAACTCCGCCCCCTCGACGACGATCGTCGACTCGGTGGCCTCGGCCGCGTGCCGCAGCACCGCCTCCGCCTCCGGGACCTGCCTCGCGGAGACCACCGAGGCGAGCGGCTTGACGATGCCCGACTTGGTGCGCGCGATCTCCTCGATCGTCGAGCCGAGGCGGTCGGTGTGGTCGAGGGCGATCGGCGTGAAGACGGCGACCTGCGCGTCGGCGACGTTCGTCGAGTCCCACTCGCCGCCCATCCCCACCTCGACGACGGCCACATCGACCGGCGCGTCGGCGAAGGCCGCGTAGGCCAGGACGGTGATCGCCTCGAAGAAGGACAGCGGCGCCTCGCCCTGCTCGGCCAGCTCGGCGTCGGTCATCCGCAGGTACGGCTCGACGTCCTGCCAGTTGTCGGCGAGGCTCCGGTCCGAGATCGGCTCTCCGTCGATGACGATGCGCTCGTTGAAGCGCTCGAGGTGCGGACTGGTGAACAGGCCCACCCGCAGCCCGTGGGCGCGCAACAGGCTCTCGATCATCCGGCTGGTCGAGGTCTTGCCGTTGGTTCCGGCGATCTGGATCACCGGGTAGGCGCGCTGCGGGTCGCCGAGGATCTCGACGGCGCGCCGGGTCGGAGCGAGGCGCGGGCGGACGCTCGCCTCGCCCAGGCGCTCCAGCAGCGCGGCGTAGACGGCGTCGGCGGCCGCGCGGTCGGCGTCGTCCGGCTCGAACGGATCAGACATCGGCGGCCTCGACCTTCTCGACGCGGATGATGGCGGTGCCCGCGGGGCCGAAGGCGATCGCGCCCTCGCCGCCCTCGAGAGCCGTGGTGAGCGGAGTGAACGCGCATCCGGTCGCGAGGGTCTCCTCCGCGATCCAGAGCGCGTGCGGCTCGAGCGCCTGCAGGCTCGGCTCGTCGAGCACGACCTCCAGGACGATCCGGTCGCTGACCTCGAACCCGGCCGCCTTGCGGGCGTCCTGCACCGCGCGGATGAGGTCGCGGGCGAGCCCCTCCGCTTCGAGCTCGGGGGTGGTCGCCGTGTCGAGGAGCACGAAGCCCCCGCGCGGGAGCAGGGCGATGGCGCGGTCGTCGCCGGCCGAGCCGCCGACCTCGAGCGTGAGCTCGTACTCGCCCTCGACCAGCTCGACGCCGCCGGCGGTGACGACACCGTCCGTCTCGCTCCAGTCGCCGGCCTTGGCGGCCCTGATCACGGTCTGCACGCCCTTGCCGAGTCGGGGCCCGGCGGCGCGCGCGTTGACCGCGAGACGGGAGGTGACGCCGTAGTCGGCGGCGCTGGAGTCGACCAGCGGCACCAGCGACACCTCCTTCACGTTCAGCTCGTCGCGGAGGATCGCCTCGAACGGCGCGAGCTCGGCGGCGTCGGCGACCACCACGGTCAGGCGCGCGAGCGGCAGGCGGACGCGGAGCCCGGCCTGCTTGCGGAGGGAGAGCGCGGTGGACGAGATGCCGCGGACCGCGTCCATCGCGTGCACGAGCGCCGGGTCGGCGGGGAACTCGTCCGCCTCCGGCCAGTCGGTGAGGTGGACGCTGCGGCTGCCGGTCAGGCCCTGCCAGATCTGCTCCGTGACCAGAGGCAGGAGCGGGGCGGCGACGCGGCACACGGTCTCGAGGACCGTGTAGAGCGTGTCGAACGCCTCCGATCCGCGGCCGTCCTCGTCGACGCCCTGCCAGAAGCGGTCGCGGGAGCGGCGCACGTACCAGTTCGTGAGCACGTCGCTGAAGTCGCGGAGCGCGGCGGCCGCGAGCGTGGAGTCCAGCGCCTCGAGCCGGCCGGTCACCGTCTCGACCAGATCGCGGGTCTTGGCCAGCAGGTAGCGGTCGAGGACGTCCTCGGAGCCGGTGCGCCTGGTCGCCTCGTAGCCGCCGCCCGCCGAGGCGTTGGCGTAGAGGGAGAAGAAGTACCAGGTGCTCCACAGCGGCAGCAGCACCTGGCGGACGCCCTCGCGGATGCCCTCCTCCGTCACGACGAGGTTGCCGCCCCGGAGGACCGGGCTCGACATCAGGAACCAGCGCATGGCGTCGGAGCCGTCGCGGTCGAAGACCTCGGCCACGTCCGGGTAGTTGCGCAGCGACTTGGACATCTTCTGCCCGTCGTTGCCCAGCACGATGCCGTGGCTGACCACGTTGCGGAACGCCGGGCGGTCGAAGAGCGCGGTGGAGAGCACGTGCAGCGTGTAGAACCAGCCGCGCGTCTGCCCGATGTACTCGACGATGAAGTCCGCTGGGTTGTGGGTGTCGAACCAGTCCGCGTTCTCGAACGGGTAGTGCACCTGGGCGAAGGGCATCGATCCGGAGTCGAACCAGACGTCGAGGACGTCGCTGATCCGGCGCATCGTCGAGCGCCCGGTCGGGTCGTCGGGGTTCGGGCGGGTCAGCTCGTCGATGAACGGCCGGTGCAGGTCGTCCGGGCGCACGCCGAAGTCGCGCTCCAGCTCGTCCAGCGAGCCGTAGACGTCGATCCGCGGGTACTCCGGGTCGTCGCTCTTCCACACCGGGATCGGCGAGCCGAAGTAGCGGTTGCGGCTGATGGACCAGTCGCGCGCGCCCGAGAGCCACTTGCCGAACTGGCCGTCCTTGACGTTCTCGGGGACCCAGGTGATCTCCTGGTTGAGCTCCTCCATGCGGTCGCGGATCGCGGTGACGCGGACGAACCAGCTCGAGACCGCCTTGTAGATCAGCGGGTTGCGGCAGCGCCAGCAGTGCGGGTACGAGTGCTCGTAGCTCGCCTGGCGGAGCAGCCGGTGGCCCGCGCGCAGGAGCTGCGTGAGGGGCTTGTTCGCATCGAAGACCTGGAGGCCGGCGACCTCGCTGATCTGCGGCAGGAAGCGGCCGCCGTCGTCGACCGAGATGATGACGGGGATGCCCGCCGCCTCGCAGACCTTCTGGTCGTCCTCGCCGTAGGCGGGCGCCTGGTGCACGATGCCGGTGCCCTCGCTGGTGGTCACGTAGTCGGCGACGAGGATGCGCCACGCGTTCTGCGTGCCCCAGGCCTCGGTGTCCGCGTAGTGGTCCCAGAGGCGGTCGTAGCTGATCCCCTCGAGCTCGGAGCCGCGGTGGGTGCGCGAGACGGCGGCCAGGGCCGACTCCGCGTCCGGATAGCCGAGGTCCTTCGCGTAGGCGCCGACCTGGTCGATGGCGAGCAGGTACTCGGCCGAGAGCTCGCGCTCCTCGGGCTCGCCCCTGCCGTCGGCCGCGCCGTTCGGGCCGGCTGGGACGACCGCGTACTCGATGTCGGGCCCGACGGCGAGCGCGAGGTTCGTCGGCAGCGTCCACGGCGTCGTCGTCCACGCGAGAGCGCGGACCGCCGTCAGCTGGAGCGCCTCCGCCGTCTCGCCGACCAGCGGGAAGGTGACGGTGACCGTCTGGTCCTGGCGCATCTTGTAGACGTCGTCGTCCATCCGCAGCTCGTGGTTCGAGAGCGGCGTCTGGTCGCGCCAGCAGTACGGCAGCACGCGGTGGCCCTCGTAGGCGAGGCCCTTGTCGTAGAGCTGCTTGAACGCCCAGATCACCGACTCCATGAAGGTGGGGTCGAGCGTCTTGTAGTCGTCGTCGAAGTCGACCCAGCGCGCCTGGCGGGTGACGTAGTCCTGCCACTCCCCGGTGTAGCGCAGCACCGACTCCTTCGCGGCGACGTTGAAGGCCGCGACGCCCATCTCCTCGATCTGGGACTTGTCGGTGATGCCGAGCTGCCGCTCCGCCTCGAGCTCGGCGGGCAGGCCGTGGGTGTCCCAGCCGAAGCGGCGGTGCACCTGGCGTCCGCGCATCGTCTCGAAGCGGGGGAAGACGTCCTTGGCGTAGCCGGTGAGGAGGTGCCCGTAGTGCGGCAGGCCGTTGGCGAAGGGCGGGCCGTCGTAGAAGACCCACTCCGGCGCTTCCTCGCGCTGCCGGATCGACTCCTGGAAGGTGTCGTCCGCCTTCCAGTACGCGAGCACGCGCTCCTCGATCTCGGGGAAGCGCGGCGACGGGGACACGCCCCGGCCGAACGCGGAGCCCTCGGTTGGCTCGGCTCCGTGCGGGGTGGGCGGGGTCAGGGGGTAGGTCACGTGCGGTCTCCTGGCAGTGCTGCTGGTCTGCACGAGGACGGCCCGCCCGGATCTCAGACCCCGGGCCGGGTCGCGGTACCACCTCGCTTGGACCGGTCGGCCGGTCGCTCCCGGAGGAGTGCCCGCTGACGCGTTCCCACTCGATCGGCTGTCACGGGCCGCACCCGTCCGGGTCTACTGGGCGCAGGCCGGAGCCGGCGCCGTTCTTCCGGAGACTCACCGGTGATGGCCGGGTCGAAGTCGTCCGGCGCTATCCTAGCGCGTCGGGGGAAGCGGAGCAGGAGCGGGTCATGGTGCGAGGAGTGCAGCGCGGACGGCCCCGCGCGTCGTCGCGCTCCATGCTGGAGGACGCCGCTCTGGACCTCTTCGTCGAGCAGAGCTACGCGGGCACGACGATCGAGCAGATCGCCCAGCGCGCGGGCGTCTCGCGCAACACCTTCTTCAACTACTTCGAGTCCAAGAGCGACGTCTTCTGGGTGCTGGTCGACGATCGGCTGGCCGAGCTCCCGGAGGCGCTGGCCGAGACGGCGGCCGGGGCGCCGGTGATGGACGCGCTCGGCGACGCGCTGCTCGCGATCGGCTCCGGCTTCGGACCCGCGACGGTGCCGTGGGTGCTCACCCAGTCCGAGATGATCGGCAGCGTCCACGAGCTGCAGGCGTCGGCCCTCGGCCGCCTCGCCCGGCAGGCGGCCGTGATCGCCCGCTTCGTGGAGGAGCGGAGCGCGCGCCCGCTGCCCTCGCACCTCTCGCGCGCCATCGCCTACGCGAGCGTCGGAGCCGCGGTGGCGGCCGTGCAGGCCTGGGCCGCGGCGGGCCCCACCCGCGGCGAGCTCGTGCCCTACCTCGACGAGGCGCTCGCGCCCGTCCGCGCCGGCTTCGCCCCCGTCGTCGACTGACCCGGCTCCCGCCGCTCCGGTAGAATCGTCGCGGCCGGCGGGCGACTCGCCCCGGAGCCCCCATCCAGGCACCATCACCACCGACACGGTGCCGCCCATAGCGAACCGGAGCATCATGACCCTCGCCGACCGCCTCCCCGCGAAGCCCGCCCTCGAGGGCCTGGAGGGCACGTGGGGCCTCCGCTGGCAGGCCGACGGGACCTACCGGTTCGACCGCACCGGCCTCACCCGCGCCGACGTCTACTCGATCGACACCCCGCCGCCCACCGCGTCCGGGTCGCTGCACATCGGGCACGTCTTCTCCTACACGCACACCGACGTCGTCGCGCGGTTCCAGCGGATGCGCGGCAAGAGCGTCTTCTACCCGATGGGCTGGGACGACAACGGCCTGCCCACCGAGCGCCGCGTGCAGAACTACTACGGTGTGCGCTGCGACCCGACGCTCCCCTACGAGCCCGGCTTCACGCCTCCGTTCGAGGGCGGCGACAACAAGAGCAGCAAGGCCGCCGACCAGAAGCCGATCTCGCGCCGCAACTTCGTCGAGCTGTGCGAGCGCCTCACCGTCGAGGACGAGAAGCAGTTCGAGGACGTCTGGCGGGCCCTGGGCCTGTCCGTCGACTGGTCGCAGAGCTACCGGACCATCGGCGACGAGTCGCAGGCCGCCTCGCAGCGCGCCTTCCTCCGCAACCTCGCCCGCGGCGAGGCCTACCAGGCGCAGGCCCCGACGCTCTGGGACATCACCTTCCGGACCGCCGTCGCCCAGGCGGAGCTCGAGGACAAGGACCAGCCCGGCGCCTACCACCGCCTCGGCTTCCACCGCGAGGGCGGCGAGGACGTCTTCATCGAGACGACCCGTCCCGAGCTGCTGCCGGCCTGCGTCGCCCTCGTCGCGCATCCCGACGACGAGCGCTACCAGGCGCTGTTCGGCACCACCGTCCGCACGCCGCTCTTCGACGTCGAGGTCCCGGTGCTCGCGCACCACCTCGCGCAGAAGGACAAGGGCTCGGGCATCGCGATGATCTGCACCTTCGGCGACATCACGGACGTGGTCTGGTGGCGCGAGCTCGACCTGCCCAACCGCGCGATCATCGGCTTCGACGGCCGCCTGATCTCGGAGGCGCCCGCCGCGATCACGAGCGACGGGGGCCGCGCCGCGTACGAGCAGCTCGCCGGCAAGACCGTCTTCTCCGCGAAGCAGGCCGTCGTGGCACTGCTGAAGGAGTCCGGCGAGATGGTCGGCGACCCGCGCCCCATCACCCATCAGGTCAAGTTCTTCGAGAAGGGCGACAAGCCGCTCGAGATCGTGTCGACCCGCCAGTGGTACATCGGCAACGGCGCTCGCGACGCGGTGCTCAAGGAGCGCCTGCTGGAGCTCGGCCGCGACGTGCGCTTCGTGCCGGAGTTCATGCGCGTCCGCTACGAGAACTGGGTGAACGGCCTCTCCGGCGACTGGCTGATCTCGCGCCAGCGCTTCTTCGGCGTGCCGATCCCGGTGTGGTACCCGCTCGACGGCGACGGCAGCCCCGTCTTCGACTCCCCGATCGTGCCGGACGAGGCGGCGCTGCCGGTGGATCCCTCCAGCGACCCGGCCCCCGGCTACTCGGAGGACCAGCGCGGAGCGGCGGGCGGCTTCCAGGGCGAGCTCGACGTGATGGACACCTGGGCGACCTCCTCGCTGACCCCGCAGCTCGCGGGCGGCTGGGAGCGGGACGACGAGCTCTGGCAGCTGGTCGCTCCCTACGACCTGCGCCCGCAGGGCCAGGACATCATCCGCACCTGGCTCTTCTCGACCCTCCTGCGCTCGCAGCTCGAGGACGGCCGCGCCCCGTGGAGCACGGCGACCGTCTCCGGCTTCATCGTCGACCCCGACCGCAAGAAGATGTCGAAGTCGAAGGGCAACGTGGTCACTCCCGCCGCGATGCTCGAGCAGCACGGCTCGGACGCGGTCCGCTACTGGGCCGCCTCCTCGCGCCTGGGTACCGACGCGGCCTTCGACCCGCAGAACCCGACGCAGATCAAGATCGGCCGCCGACTGGCGATCAAGATCCTCAACGCGGCGAAGTTCATCCACGGCTTCCCTCTCGCCGAGGGCGCCGAGGTCACCGACCCTCTCGACCTCAGCATGCTGGCCACCCTCGACACCGTGGTCGCCGACGCGACGACGGCGCTCGAGAACTACGACCACGCCCGCGCTCTCGAGACGACGGAGGCGTTCTTCTGGACGTTCTGCGACGACTACCTGGAGCTGGTGAAGGAGCGCGCGTACAGCGAGGACGGCGCGTCCGCCGCGGCCGCCCTGCACCGGGCGCTCGACGTCCTCCAGCGCCTGTTCGCGCCGTTCCTGCCGTTCGCGACGGAGGAGACCTGGTCGTGGTCGCACGACGACTCGGTGCACCTGCGCCCCTGGCCGGCCGTCGAGGGCCTGGGCGGCGACCCCGCCGTCCTGGCCGCGGCGAGCTCCGTCCTCACGGCCATCCGGCGCGCGAAGACCGATGCGAAGGCCTCGCAGAAGACGCCGGCCCGCTCCGCCCTGGTGACGGCGCCCGCCGAGCTCGTCGCGTCTCTCCGACTCGCCGCGGGAGACCTCGCGGCCGTCGGCAGGATCGCGACGCTCGACTTCGCCGAGGGCGACGCCCTCGCGGTCGGCATCGAGCTCGAGACCGAGGCGTAGCGCCGCTCCCGGGAGGCGGGAACCGTCCCGCCTCCCTCCCCACCGTCGAGAGGACCCCTCCCATGCAGCTCGGAACCCGCTGGTCGGTCGGCCAGGTGCCGCCGCAGACCCTCCCCGAGATCGTCGTCACCGCCATCGGCGACGTCGAGGGCGAGCTCACCGCGGCCGGCACGGCGACCGCCGACTGGCGCTGGACGCTCACCTGGCTCGAGGGCAGGCCCGTCCTCGAACTCGACGACGGCACGACGATCACCTACCGTCCTGACGATGATGCTGCCTACATCACGCAGCCGCAGGGCCGCGTGGAGGGCGAGGACGACGACGACTGGGGCTGACGCCCCTTCGCGGCGCGGTCGTCGAGTCCGGTGAGCGCGCGCGTCCTGCGATCCTGAGTCGGAGCCCTCTCCCCCGCTCGCGCTCTAGGCTCGCAGGATGAGCGCACCCGATCCCGTCGCCGTCCTGCTCGAGCCGAGCGGACTCCCCCACGGGCTCCCCGACTTCGCCGCCGTCGACCCCGAGGCCTACCGCCCGGCGTTCCTCGAGGCCCTCCGCCGGCACCGCGCCGAGATCGACGCGATCGCCGGCGCCTCCGAGCCGCCGACCGTCGAGAACACCCTCGTCGCCCTCGAGCGGGCGGGCCGCGAGCTGCGCCGGGTGAGCGCCGTCTTCTTCACCGTCGCCGCCTCCGACCGCACTCCGCTCACCGACGCTCTGGAGGCCGAGCTCGCTCCGCTGCTCTCGGCCCACAGCGATGCGATCAGCCTCGACCCGCGCCTGTTCGCCCGTCTCCGCGCTCTCGCCGAGCAGTCGACGGAGCTCGACCTCGACGCCGAGACGGCCTACCTCCTCGAGCGGAGGATCACCGGGTTCGAGCGCTCCGGTGCGCTCCTCGACGACGCGGGGAAGGCACGGCTCGGCGAGCTGAACGAGCAGCTGTCGACCCTGACCACGCGCTTCGAGAAGGACCTGCTCGCCGAGTCGAACGACCGGGCGGTCCTCCTCGAGGACGTCGCCGGCCTCGACGGGCTCGACGAGTCCGACGTCTCGGCCGCCGCGCGCGCCGCCGCCGACCGCGGCGTCGACGGCTGGCTGATCACCCTGCCCCTCTACTCCGGCCACCCCTGGCTCGCGCGTCTGCGCGACCGCGGCGTCCGCGAGCGCGTCCTGCGCGCCTCTGTCGGCCGCGGTGCGGAAGGCGGGCCGCACGACACCACCGCGACTCTGCAGCAGATCGTCGCGCTGCGGGCCGAGCGCGCAGCTCTGCTGGGCGCGGCCTCGCACGCCGATTTCGTGATCTCGGGCCAGACCGCGGGCTCGCCGGAGCGCGTCCTGTCGCTGCTGCGCGAGCTCGCCGCTCCCGCCGCCCGGAACGCGAGGATCGAACTCGAGCGGATGCAGGCCTCCGCCGACGCCGAGCAGGACGCCGCCGGAGCGCCGCGCTTCACGATCGAGGCGTGGGATCGCGCCTACTACGAGGAGCGCGTGCGGTCGGAGAGCTACTCCGTCGACTCCAGCGCACTGCGTCCCTTCTTCGAGCTGGAGCGGGTGCTCCGGCACGGCGTGTTCGCCGCCGCCACCGGTCTCTACGGCGTCCGCTTCTCGGAGCGGAGCGACCTGGCCGGCTACAGCGAGCACGTCCGCGTGTTCGAGGTGCACGAGGAGGACGGGACGCCGCTGGGCCTGTTCCTGCTCGATCCCTTCACCCGCGACTCGAAGCGCGGCGGGGCGTGGATGAACTCCCTGTCCAGCCGCACCTCGCTGCTCGGCGACTCCGCCGTCGTCGTGAACAACCTGAACCTGTCGGCTCCGGGCGCGGGCGAGCCCGCCCTTCTCAGCCTCGACGAGGTGGAGACGCTGTTCCACGAGTTCGGGCACGCCCTGCACGGCCTGTTCGCGAGCACGCGGTACCCGCGCTTCGCCGGTACCGCGGTGTTCCGGGACTTCGTCGAGTTCCCGAGCCAGGTGAACGAGACGTGGGTGCACCGCCCCGGGCTCCTCGCCGAGTACGCCCGCCACGTCGAGACCGGCGAGGCCCTGCCCGCGGGGACCGTCGAGCGCCTCGAGGCGTCCGCGCTGTGGGGCGAGGGCTTCGCGACGAGCGAGTACCTGGCGTCCGCCCTGCTCGACCTCGCCTGGCACTCCCTGCCGGCCCCGGTCGAGCCGCGCGACGCGGCCGCCTTCGAGCGCGACGTGCTCGACGGCGCGGGCCTCCTCCTTCCCGCCGTGCCGCCCCGCTACCGCAGCACGTACTTCGCGCACGTCTTCTCCGGCGGCTACTCCGCGGGCTACTACTCCTACATCTGGAGCGAGATCCTCGACGCGGACACGGTCGAGTGGTTCGAGGAGAACGGCGGCCTCGACCGCTCGGCGGGCGAGCGCTTCCGCCGCGGGGTGCTCGAGCTCGGCGGCTCCCGCGATCCGCTCGACGCGTACCGCGCGTTCCGCGGGCGGGATGCGCGGACCGAGCCGCTGCTCGCGCGCCGCGGCCTCCTCTAGCGGCGCCGGGGGACGAGCCAGGCGAGGAGGACGAGTCCCACGACCAGGCCCCAGAACGCCGATCCGATCCCCGCGATGGTCGTGCCGGAGGCGGTGACCAGGAGCGTCGCCGCCGCCGGCAGCCGCAGCCGCGCGTCCTCCACAGCGGCCTGCACCGCCGACACGAACACCCCCAGCAGCGCCAGACCGGCGACCGCCTCGATCAGCAGCGGGCTCGCGGAGGACACCAGCGCGGCGGCCGCTCCGGCGAACACGCCCAGCACGAGGTAGGAGGCGCCCGCCGAGACCGAGGCGACCCAGCGCTGCTCCGGCCGCGGCGAGGCCTCGGGACCCGCGGTCAGCGCGGCGCTGAGCGCGGCGTAGTTGATCGGCACGCCGCCGAAGATCGCCGAGACCCCGGAGAGAGCACCGGTCGAGACGATCCCGGGACGCGAGTGGGCCGCGAAGCCGAAGCTCGTCAGCACCGCGATGCCCGGGATGTTCTGCCCGGCCATGGTGACCACGTAGAGCGGCAGGCCGATCCCGACCATCGCTCCGATCTCGAACACCGGAGCGACGAACTGCGGCACGGGGAGCAGCGGCGCACCGGCGAGTGCCGCGCCGTCCGTCACGATCAGCAGCACGATCGCCAGGGCGATCGCGGCCGGCACCGCCCAGCGGGGCAGGAGCCGCAGGAGCAGCAGCCAGAGCAGGATCACCGGCAGCGCGAGCGCGGGGATCTCGACCGCCGCGCGCACCGGCGCCAGGACGAGCGGGAACAGGATGCCCGCGAGCATGGCGTTCGCGAGCGGCCGCGGGATGCGCGCGACGAGCCTCCCGAGCGCCGGCCACAGCCCGGTGACCACCAGCAGAGCGGAGGCGACCAGGAACGCCCCGACCGCGCGGTCGAAACCACCGGGGAGCGTCGCGGTCGCGGCCAGCAGGGCGGCTCCCGGCGTGCTCCAGGCGAAAGTCATCGGCACGCGGTAGCGGATGCTCAGCACGATGCAGAGGACCCCCTGCAGCACGCAGACGGCGAGGAGGCCCGAGGCTGCCTGCACGTCGGTGGCGCCCACCGCGACCACCCCGGCGAGCACGATCGCGAACGAGCTCGAGAAGCCGGTCAGGGCGGCGACGATCCCGGCGAGCAGCGGCTGGACGATGGCGGAGCCTCCCGGAGGATCGACCGGTACCGAGGCGACCGGACGCGCCGTCGGCGCGCTCCGCCAGGTTAGGGAAGCAGGAGCGCCGCGCCCGACGATCCGCCGGGCCAATCGCGCTGAACTGGCAGAGCGGGGCGGGGAGCGATTAGGCGCTCTTCTCCTGGCGACGGGGAGCGTGGGGCACGATCGTCGGGGCCGCGTTGTCGAGCACCGCGGCGCGGGTGACGACGACGCGCGCCACCTCGTCCGAGGAGGGCACCTCGAACATGATCGGGCCGAGCACCTCCTCGAGGATCGCGCGCAGTCCGCGAGCTCCGGTCTGGCGGAGGACCGCCAGGTCCGCGATGGCCTCGAGAGCGCCCCGGTCGAACTCGAGCTCGACGCCGTCGATCTCGAACATCCGCTGGTACTGCTTCACGAGCGCGTTGCGCGGCTCGGTGAGGATCTGCATGAGCGCGACCTGGTCCAGCTGCGTGACCGTCGTGACGACGGGGAGGCGCCCGATGAACTCGGGGATCAGCCCGAACTTGTGCAGGTCCTCCGGGAGGACCTCGCTGAAGATGTTGATCTCGTCTTCCTTGTTGTGCAGCGGGGCGCCGAAGCCGATGCCGCGCTTGCCTGCCCGCGACGAGATGATGTCCTCCAGCCCGGCGAAGGCGCCGGCGACGATGAAGAGGACGTTCGTCGTGTCGATCTGGATGAACTCCTGGTGCGGGTGCTTCCGCCCGCCCTGCGGGGGCACGGAGGCGACGGTGCCCTCGAGGATCTTGAGCAGTGCCTGCTGCACTCCCTCGCCCGAGACGTCGCGCGTGATCGAGGGGTTCTCGGCCTTCCGCGCGATCTTGTCGACCTCGTCGATGTAGATGATGCCGGTCTCGGCACGCTTGACGTCGTAGTCGGCGGCCTGGATGAGCTTGAGGAGGATGTTCTCGACGTCCTCGCCGACGTAGCCCGCCTCGGTGAGGGCCGTGGCGTCCGCGACGGCGAAGGGCACGTTGAGGCGCTTCGCGAGGGTCTGAGCGAGGTAGGTCTTCCCGCAGCCCGTGGGGCCGATGAGCAGGATGTTGCTCTTGGCGATCTCGACCTCGTCGTGGATCGCGTCGGCGGCGGTGATGGTGTTGCGGGCGCGCACGCGCTTGTAGTGGTTGTACACGGCGACGGCGAGGGCCTTCTTGGCCTGCTCCTGCCCGATCACGTACTCCTCGAGGAAGCCGAAGATCTCCTTCGGCTTCGGGAGGTCGAACTCGTGGCTCGTCTCCTCGCTCGACTCGGAGAGGCGCTCCTCGATGATCTCGTTGCAGAGCTCGACGCACTCGTCGCAGATGTAGACGCCCGGTCCCGCGATGAGCTGCTGGACCTGCTTCTGGCTCTTGCCGCAGAAGGAGCACTTCAGCAGGTCGGCGCTTTCGCCAATACGTGCCACGGGGATGCCCCACTTCCTTGTCGTGCGTCTGTCGTGCGTCGGTCGGTCGTGCAACGGAGCCCGGAGCTCCGGCCGGTGCGAGCGGGACGAGCCCCCTGACACTGCTCCGAGCCTAGCCGCTGAGCCGCGAGGGCTCGGCAGGCGGGCCGGATTCGCCGTGCCTTGCGCCTCGTGTGGCGCTTTGCTACGGCGACGGAGGACGCAGAGAGGGGCCGGGCGGCGGATCGCTCCGCCACCCGGCCCCTCCCGGACGCCCTACGCCGTGAGAGCCGGGAGGCTCTTGCGGCTGGTGAGCACCTGGTCGATCAGCCCGTACTCGAGCGCGTCGCTCGCGCCGAGGATCTTGTCGCGGTCGATATCCTTCTTGACCTGCTCGATCGAGCGGTTCGAGTGGTGCGACAGCGTCTCCTCGAGCCACTCGCGCATGCGCATGATCTCGGCGGCCTGGATCTCGATGTCCGAGGCCTGGCCCCCGCCCTGCTGCACGGCGGGCTGGTGGATGAGGATGCGCGCGTTCGGCAGCGCGAGGCGCTTGCCGGGCGTTCCCGCGGCGGTGAGCACGGCGGCGGCCGAGGCGGCCTGGCCGAGCACGACCGTCTGGATGTGCGGGCGGATGTACTGCATCGTGTCGTAGATCGCCGTCATCGCGGTGAAGGATCCACCGGGCGAGTTGATGTACATGACGATGTCGCGGTCCGGGTCCTGGCTCTCGAGCACGAGGAGCTGGGCCATGATGTCGTCCGCGGAGGCGTCGTCGACCTGGACTCCGAGGAAGATGATGCGGTCCTCGAAGAGCTTGGCGTACGGGTCCTGGCGCTTGTAGCCGTAGGCCGTGCGCTCCTCGAACGTGGGGAGGATGTAGCGCGAGGACGGTGCGGCTCCGGAGCCGAACGCCGTTCCGCCGAAGGTGGGTGTGGTCATTGTCTGTTCCTGATCTCTCGGCGCGTTCGCTGGACTACTCGTCGATGGCGGTTCCGCCACCGCCGGCCACGTCGGTCGCCGACGAGCGGATGTGGTCGACGAAGCCGTAGGCGAGGGCCTCCTCGGCGCTGAACCAGCGGTCCCGGTCGCCGTCCTCGTTGACCTGCTCGACGGTCTTGCCGGTCGCCTTGGCGGTGATCTCGGCGAGGCGCTTCTTCATGTCGAGGATGAGCTGCGCCTGGGTCTGGATGTCGGAGGCCGTGCCGCCGAAGCCGCCGTGCGGCTGGTGGAGGAGCACCCGCGCGTTCGGGGTGATGTAGCGCTTGCCCTGGGTTCCGGCGGTGAGGAGCAGCTGGCCCATGGAGGCCGCCATCCCGATGCCCACGGTCACGATGTCGTTCGGGACGAACTGCATCGTGTCGTAGATCGCCATGCCCGCGGTGATGGAGCCGCCGGGCGAGTTGATGTAGAGGTAGATGTCCCGCTCGGAGTCCTCGGCTGCCAGGAGCAGGAGCTTCGCGGCGATCTCGTTCGCGTTCTCGTCGCGCACCTCGGAACCGAGCCAGATGATCCGGTCCTTGAGCAGGCGGTCGAAAACACTGTTGGGCATAACCATGTCGGCCATGTATTGCTCCGTTTCAGTTGTCGCTTCGGAGGCGAATCTATCGGACGCCGCCAGGCCGATCCGGCCGTGTTCGCCCGGGGCGGAGCGGGAGTCGCCCGTGTTCGCCCGGGGCGGACCGGAGCCCCGCAACGAGAGGAGCCGCCCTCCGACGGATCGGGGGGCGGCTCCTGACGTGCTCCTGGCGACTACTCCGCGGCCGGGGTCTCCTCGGCGGGAGCGGCGGCCTTCTTCTTGGCCGGCGCGCGCTTCTTCTTGGGGGCCGGGGCGGGCTCCTCCTCGGCGACGGGCTCCTCGGCGACGGGCTCCGCGGGGACCTCGGCGTCGGCGGCGGCCCGAGCCTCCTCCACGACCTCGGTCTCGTCAGAGACGACGGCCTCGTCGGAGGCCTCGACGGCCTCGTCGTCACCGGGGACCGCGGTGAACGCGGTCAGGTCGACGGCGTTGCCCTCGGTGTCGGTGACCTTCGCCTTGCCGAGGACGATCGCGAGCGCCTTGTTGCGGGCGACCTCGCCGACCATCTGGCCGATCTGGTTGTTCTCGGACAGGATCTTGATGAACTCGTTCGGCTCCATGCCGTACTGCGCCGCACCCTGGATGAGGTACTGCGTGAGCTCGTCCTGGCTGACCTGGACCTTCTCCTGCTCGACGACGTGGTCGAGGAGGATCTGCGTCTTGAAGGTCTTCTCGCTGGCCTCCTTGACCTCGGCGCGGTGCTCGTCGTCCTCGAGGCGGTTCTCGCCCTCGAGGTGGCGGTGCACCTCGTCCTCGACGAGACCGGCGGGCACGGGGACCTCGACGAGGGCGAGCAGCGCCTCGACGAGCTTCTCGCGGGCCTCGCCGCCCTGGCCGAAGGTCTTCTGCTGAGCGGCCTGCTCCTTGAGCGACTCGCGCAGCTCGGCGATGGTGTCGAACTCGCTGGCGATCTGCGCGAAGTCGTCGTCGGCCTCGGGGAGCTCGCGCTCCTTGACGGCGGTGAGCGCGACGGCGATCTCGGCCTGCTCGCCGGCGTGGTCGCCGCCGAGCAGCGGAGCGGTGAACGTGGTGCTCTCGCCCGCGGTGAGCGAGTCGAGCGCCTCGTCGATGCCCTCGATCAGCTCGCCCGAGCCGAGCTCGTACGAGATGGCGTTGGCGGTGTCGACCTCGACGCCGTCGATGGAGGCGACCAGGTCGATCTGCGCGAAGTCGCCGGTCTTCGCCGGGCGGTCCACGGTGACCAGGGTGCCGAAGCGGCTGCGGAGCTTGTCCAGCTCGGCGTCGACGTCGGCGTCGGTGACCTCGGCCGCCTCGACGGTGAGCTCGATGCCGTCGTAGTCCGGGACGGTGATCTCGGGGCGCACGTCGACCTCGATGGCGAGCTCGAGGTCGCCGGTGAAGTCCTTGTCGCTCGGCCAGGCGACGATGTCGGCCTGCGGGCGGCCCAGGGGGCGGACCTCGGTCTCGCGGACGGCCTCGCGGTAGAAGCCGTCGAGGCCCTCGTTGACCGCGTGCTCGAGCACCGCGGCCTTGCCGACGCGCTGGTCGACGATGGCGGGCGGGACCTTGCCCTTGCGGAAGCCGGGGACGTTGATCTGCTCGGCGATGTGGCCGTAGGCGTGCGTGATGCTGGGGCCGAGCTCGTCCGGGGTGACCGAAATCGCGAGCTTCACGCGGGTCGGGCTCAGCTGTTCTACCGTGGTCTTCACGTGAGGGGATCTCCTGTGCTGGTTGGTGTCGGCGCCGGATGACGGTCGTCACGGGTCGATGTCGTCACGATGAGTACTCGTGGTCGGGGCGACAGGATTCGAACCTGCGACCTCCCGCTCCCAAAGCGGGCGCTCTAGCCAAGCTGAGCTACGCCCCGGATGCGCGGGCCTGGGCACCGTGCGTGAGACTCTCGTCGAGCCGTCCCCGCACGTGCGCTTGCGCGACACGCCGAAATGGCCTTCGCAAGTGTACTGCACCGCGGCAGCGGCGACCGGAACCGCGCGGCGGAGGACGACCGGGGTGTCCACGGTGCTCGCGCGATGTACTACGCTGTCCTGGTGCCCGGTCGAGAGACCCGGTCGCACCGGTTCGCGGTCGTCAGACCAGCGATTCGGGGCTGTAGCTTAGTGGTAAAGCCTCTGTCTTCCAAACAGATGATGCGAGTTCGATTCTCGTCAGCCCCTCTCCTCTCGAAGAGCCCCGGACGTCCGGGGCTCTTCGTCGTTCCGGGCGTGCTCAGCCGACCGCGCCGCGGTGCTCCTCCGTCAGGGCGAGGTACGAGGCGGCGTTCCGGCGGATGCCCTCGCGCTCCTCCTCCGTCAGCTCCCGCCGGACCCTCCCGGGGACGCCCGCCACGAGCGAGCCCGGCGGGACGACCGTCCCCTCGAGGACGACGGCGCCCGCGGCGATCAGCGAGCCGGTGCCGACGACGGCCCCGTTCAGGACGGTCGCGCTCATGCCGACCAGCACGTCGTCCTCGAGGGTGCAGCCGTGCAGCACGGCGTTGTGCCCGACCGAGACTCCGGCGCCGATGACCGCGTCGTAGTCGGCGTCGACGTGGACGACGACGCCGTCCTGGAGGTTGCTGCCGGCGCCGAGCTCGATCCGCGCGTGCTCGGCGCGCAGGACGGCGCCGTACCAGACGCTCGCCCGCTCCCCCAGGCGCACGGAGCCGATCACGGTGGCGCCCGGAGCGACCCACGCGGTGTCGGCGATCTCCGGGGCGCGTCCCCCGGTCAGGGCGAGGACGCGGGCGCCCTCCGCGGGACTCGACGGCATCGGGTTCTCCTCTTCTCCGGTGGTCAGCGCCCGGCGCGCAGGAAGGCGAGGACCGCCAGCACCCGCCGGTGGTCGGAGCCCGAGTCCTCGAGCCCGAGCTTCTGGAAGATCGCGGTCACGTTCTTCTCCACGGCGCCCACGCCGACGAAGAGAGCGGAGGCGATGCCCGCGTTCGTGCGCCCCTGGGCCATCTGCTCCAGCACCTCCCGCTCCCGCGGGGTCAGCGAGGCGAGCGGGTCGCGGTTGCGCTGCAGGAGCGAGGCGACGACCTGCGGGTCGAGGACGGTTCCGCCCGCCGCGACGCGCTCGACGGCGTCGCGCAGCTCCTCCACGGAGGCGACCCGGTCCTTCAGGAGGTAGCCGAGTCCGCCGTCGCCGGAGCCGAGCAGCTCCTGCGCGTAGGTGACCTCGACGTACTGGCTGAGCAGCAGGACCGACACCTGCGGGTAGCGCCGGCGGAGCTCCAGCGCCCCGCGGACGCCCTCGTCGCGGAAGGTCGGCGGCATCCGGACGTCGAGCACGGCGACGTCGACGCCGGCCGGGTCCCGCGCCAGATCGGCGAGCAGGGCGTCCGCGTCCCCGAAGGCGCCGACGGAGGCGAACCCCGCGTCCTCGAAGAGGCGGACCAGGCCCTCGCGCAGGAGGACCGAGTCCTCGGCGATGGCGACGCGGATCACGGGCACGCCCTCAGGATAGGACGGCCGGGCGGTAGGGGACGTGCACCCCGACCGTGGTCGGCCCGCCGACCGGCGACTCCACGCTCAGGATCCCGCGCAGGCCCCGGACGCGCCCGCCGACCCCCTCGAGACCGTGACCGGCGACCGGCGACGCCCCGCCGACTCCGTCGTCGACCACCCAGGCGTCGAGCCAGCGCTCCCCCGGAGCGCCGGAGTCGCGGGTGTCGAGGTGCACCCGCACCGATCGGGCACCGGAGTGCTTGGAGACGTTGGCGAGCAGCTCGGCGACGACGAAGTAGACGCTGCGCTCGACCGCGGGCGGCACGTCCGCCACGGGGTGCTCGGTGAGGACCTCGACCGGCACCGGGCTGAGCTCGGCGAGCGAGTGCACCGCCGCCTCGAAGCCCCGGTCCTGCAGGATCGGCGGCGCCACGCCGCGGGAGAGGGCGCGTAGCTCGTCGAGCGCGGCGCGCACGTGCTCGCGAGCCTCGTCGACCAGGCGGGCGGCGGACTCCGGGTCGGCGGCGAGTCGGTTGCGGGCCGAGGCCAGGTCCATCTGGACCCGGATCAGGCGCTGCTGCGGGCCGTCGTGGATGTCGCGCTCGAGCCGGCGCAGCGCGCGGTCCTCGGCGGCGACGGCTGCGCCGCGGGAGGCGCTCAGCTCGGCGACCTCGCGCTGGAGCGCCTCCGACTCCCACGGGCCGAGCAGGAGACGGTCGACCAGCCAGTGCAGGAGGGAGAGACCGCGGGTGGCGAACGGCAGGGTCGAGACGAAGAGGACGGTCGTGGCGACCGTCGCCGCGGCGACCAGTCCCGCCGGAGGCTGCGGGGCGCCCAGCAGAGCGGCTCCGCTCTCGGCCAGCAGGCGGGCCGGACCGGGGGCCCCCGTGACCGCGGCGGCCACCGTGCCCGGGCCCGCCCAGGTCCACAGCGCGAGGAGCAGTCCGGACAGCAGCGCGAGCACCGGAGCCACGACGAGCGTGTGCAGGAGAGCGAGCCAGTAGTGCCCGTCGATCACCGGACCGTAGAGGGCGAAGGTCGAGCGAGTGACGGCGGAGGGCGGTCGCCGCCACTGCGGCCGGGGGACGGCGGGCCGTCCGGCCAGCACGTCGAGGCCGACGGCGGCCCGCGAGAAGAAGCGCGCCGTGTAGAGGGCGGCGGGCAGGAACACCAGGCCGATCAGGACTCCGACGAGCCCGAGCGCGACGGCCAGCGCGACGCCGGCGCAGAAGGCGCCGAGGAGCGCGACCGGGATCGCGGCCACCAGCGCGAGCACCTCCCGGGGCAGTCCGCGCCAGAGCCGGAGGTAGGCGCGCGAGGCCTCGCCGAGGGCCGTCGATGCTCCGCTCATCCGCGCCTCCTGTCCGCTCCCGCCGCCGCCGCGACCCGGTCGAGCGTACCGGCGGCACGGCTCCGGGCACCCGGGGGGAAGCCCCCGTGACGCCCCTCCGCGACAGAGGTGAGCCTGTCCTTCACCGGACTGAGCCGAGCCTGCGCTTCCTTGCGGCGCCGAGGGATCTGCGTACTGTTGACGATCAGTCACCCCCTCTCGAAAGGACCAGACGATGTCCACCACGTCCGTCACGTCGCTCACCTCGTCGAACCCGGATGTCGCATCCGGAGTCGCCCAGTTCCTCAGCCCCGTCGTCGTCGAGATGACCGCGCTCGCCGTCAACGGCAAGCAGGCGCACTGGCACGTCCGCGGCGCCAACTTCATCGGCGTCCACGAGCTGCTCGACGCGATCGTCGGCCGCGCCATCGAGTGGGCCGACCTCGCCGCGGAGCGCGTCGTCGCCCTCGGCCTCCCGGTCGACGCCCGCATCCAGACCGTCGCCTCGGCGACGCAGTCCGAACCCCTCACCCCCGGCTTCCAGCGCTCCGAGAACGCGATCGTCGAGATCATCCGCCAGATGGACGTCGCCATCGCGACCGTCAACACGGCGATCGCCGAGCTCGCCGAGCTCGACGCGAGCAGCCAGGACGTCGCGATCGAGATCGGCCGCGGCCTCGAGAAGGACCGCTGGTTCCTCTTCGCCCACGTCAGCGAGAGCTGAGCACCACGCCTCGACCGGCCCGCGGATCCTCGGATCCCGCGGGCCGTCGTCGTTCCCCGGCCCGTCCGCGCGATCCGGAGCAGCCGGAGTCGCGACGGGCGCGGGTCAGCCGCCGTGCGTGAAGCGGCCCGCCAGGAGGGTCGCGGCGACCGGCATGGATCGGAGGGCTCCTGCATCGGCGGCGAGCGGATCGCGGTCGACCACCACCAGATCGGCGGGATCGCCGGCCGCGGGCGTGAGCCGGCGCACCCGGGTCGAGGCGACGATCGCCTCCTCGACGCTCACCCGCTGCTCCGGATGCCAGGGCTCGTCGCCCGGCAGCGCCCGCGCGACCGCGGCCGAGATCGCGACCCACGGGTCGAGCGGAGCGACCGGAGCGTCCGAGCCGAGCACCACGCGGGCCCCGGAGTCGAGCAGCGAGCGCAGCGGGAACGCCCGGCCGGTGCGTCCCGGCCAGTACCGCTCCGCCACCTCGCGGTCGTCGAGCGCGTGCGCGGGCTGCACTCCGGCCTCCACGCCGAGCGCGGCGAACCGCGGAAGGTCGGCCTCCGCGAGCAGCTGAGCGTGCTCGATCCGGCCCCCGCCGATCCGGCCGAGCGCGTCCAGAGCCAGCGTCGCCGCGGCGTCTCCGATCGCGTGCACGGTGGAGCGGATGCCCCCGGCGGCCGCGCGGGCGAGCAGCTCGTCCAGCTCGGCGGGCTCCACGGTGAGGACGCCGTTGCCGTCGTGGTCGGCGTAGGGGTGAGCGCAGTAGGCGGTCCTCGTGTTGAGGGAGCCGTCGATCAGGACCTTGAGCGGGCCCATCCGCAGCAGGCCGTCACCGCCGTCGAGCTCGTCGCCCGTGCGCAGTCCCTCCGCGAGGGCGCGGTCGAGGTGGTCGCGGTAGACGCCGGTGTCGACGCGGAGGGAGCGGGTTCCGCCGTCGACGCGACGGGGCCAGTCCCCCGCGTTCCAGCGCATCTCGAGGTCGACGACGCCGACCACCCCGCGGGCCGCAGCCCGCCGGGCCGCCGCGTCGGCGAGCGCGTCGAGCTCGTCGTCGCCGAGGGCTCCGAGTGCGGTGACGAGCTCGAAGCAGGCGTCCTCGCGCAGCAGCTCGGGCTCGGGAGCGACGGCGTAGCGCCGGTACGCGGCGGAGTTCAGCCAGGCGCAGTGCAGGTCGCCGCTGATCAGCACGACGGGCCGCTCCGGAGAGACCTCGTCCAGGAGCGCGGTCGTCGGCGGCTCCGGCCAGAGGCCGTCGCGGAAGCCGAAGCCGATCAGCGTGCCGGTACCGGGCTCCTCCGCCAGGCGACGTCGGACCGCGTCCGCCGTTCCGCGGGCCGAGTCCGCCGACGAGACGTCCAGGCGCGGGGCCGTCATCGCCCACTGGGAGAAGTGGACGTGCTCGTCCCAGAGGCCGGGGAGCACCCAGCGCCCGTCGAGGTCGCGCACCTCGTCGCCCGGGGCGGCGGCGGCGTCCGGTCCGACTGCTTCCACGCGGCCGTCGCGCAGGAGCACGGCACCGGGTCGGGACGAGCCGAGGAGGCGGGCGCCCCGGAGCAGGAGACCGCCGGTCATCGGGCGGCCTCGCGGAGCGCGGGGCGGACGGCTCGGCGGGCGCGGGACCGGGCCGGCGTCTCTCCACCGGCGCTCACGACTGGCACACCGGGCACCAGTAGAGCTTGCGCGCGCCGATCTCCTCGAGCAGCACGTTCGTGCCGCAGACGCGGCAGGGCAGGCCCTCGCGCTTGTAGACGTAGTTGCGCTCGGCGCGGCTGCGGACGGCTTTCGAGCGCTCGGTCTTCGTCAGGCCGCGGCGCGTGATCATCATCCCGGTCCGGATGCCGTCCTCGAGCAGGTCCGCCCAGTCCCGCCACAGCTCCTGTGCGAGCTCCAGCGGCACCTGCTTGCCGGGAGTGTGCGGGTCGAGGCCGGCGCGGTAGAGCAGCTCCGCGCGGTAGATGTTGCCGATGCCGCTGACCACGGACTGGTCCATCAGCACCAGCCCGACCGGCGTCGCCGTCCTGCGGAGCCGGTTCACGAAGCGGTCGCGCGCCTCGTCGGAGTCGTCGTCGGCCGGATCCGGACCGAGGCGGGCGAGGAGGGCCTCCACCTGGGCGGGGTCCATCACCTCGCAGGCGGTGGGGCCGCGCAGGTCGGCGACGGTCTCGTCCGTCATGATGCGCACGCGCACCGCGCCCACGGGCGGCGGCGGGAACTCGTCGAGATCGGAGTCGGTCTCGTGCTCCGTCTCGGAGAGGCGCACGGCGCGGCGGCGCCGGGGAGCGCCGATGCTGCTGCCGGCCTTCCCGTCCGGGAACAGCGGCGAGACGTGCCCGAGGAAGTCCCACGCGCCGTAGAGGCCGAGGTGGACGTGCAGCGTCAGGTCGCCCTCGAAGCGCAGCAGCAGGTGCTTGCCGACGGCCGTGGACTCGAGGACCTCGCGCCCGTCGAGGAGCGCGGCTCCCTCGGTGAAGCGGCCCTGGGGGCTGCTGGTCGCGACGCGGTGCCCGACGACGTCGCGCTCGAACTGCAGGGCGATCCGGTGGACGGAGTGCCCCTCGGGCACTCAGCGCTCCTTCGCGGCGGAGTCGACGACCCGGCCGGCGATGTCGCCGGTGGCCTCGTACTCGGCGAGCTGCGCGATGCGGCGCACGTGCCGCTCCTCGAAGGTGAAGGGCTCGGCGACGAACGCGTCGATGAAGCCGGTGGCCTCCTCGACGGAGTGCTGGCGGGCCCCGATCGAGATGACGTTCGCGTCGTTGTGCTGGCGTGCCAGCACGGCGGTGCTCAGGTTCCACACGAGCGCCGCGCGCACGCCCGCGACCTTGTTCGCCGCGATCTGCTCGCCGTTGCCCGAGCCGCCGAAGACGACGCCGAGGGCCTCGACCCCCGCCTCCTGATCGCGGACGACCGCGGCGGCGGCGTTGATGCAGAAGGACGGGTAGTCGTCCAGCGGGTCGTAGGACGTGGGGCCGTGGTCGATCACGTCGTGACCGGCGGCGCCGAGGTGCTCGATCAGGTGACGGCTGAAGTCCAGCCCTGCGTGGTCCGTGGCGATGTGGATGCGCACGAGAGAACTCCTTCGGAAGAGCCGTCTGGGGCCCGCGGTGCCCGGGCCGGGAGCCAGAGTACCGCGGGTCGGCTCAGTCGAACTGCGGGTCGCGGGTCCGCGAGCGCTTGAGCTCGAAGAAGCCGTCGAAGGAGGCGGCGGCGACGATGCCGTCCCAGAGGGTCAGCGCCTGCTCGCCCCTCGGGATCGGCGAGATGACGGGGCCGAAGAAGGCGACGTCGCCGATCGCGATCACCGGAGTGCCGACGTCCTGGCCGACCCGCTCGATCCCGTCGAAGTGGGAGGCGCGCATCGGCTCGTCGTACTCGCCCGAGTCGGCGTGGGCGGCGAGCTCCGCAGGCAGGCCGAGCTCGGCCAGCGACTCGGCGATCACCGCGTCGACGTCGGTGCGCCCCCCCGGATGGATCCGGGTGCCGAGCGCGTCGTAGAGCGGCTTCACGTGCTCGCGGCCCTCGCGCTCGGCGACGGCGGCCACCAGGCGCGTGTAGCGCAGCGCGCGCGGGAGGAAGGCGCGGTACGAGTCGTCCACGTCCTTGTCCTCGTTGAGGACGGCGAGGCTCATGATGTGCCACTGCACGTCGAGGTCGCGCGCGGGGGTCACCTCGTCCACGAATCGCGAGGTCATCCAGGCCCACGGGCAGGAGGGGTCGAACCAGAAGTCCACAGAGGTCATGGGGACACGCTACGCCGCTCGCCGGGGCCGCGTCCGCGGTCCCCGGCGGCTCCGCAGGATCGGCGCCGCGGGGCTCCACGGCGGGTCCCGGCAGCTCTAGGGTGGATCGGCGGCGCCCGCACCCCGGCGCCCGCGGCAGCGCCCGAGACGAACGGATGGAGCACCCCCGTGCCAGGAGACAACCTCACCCGGAGCGAGGCGCAGGAGCGCGCCTCGCTGATCCAGGTGCACGACTACGACATCGCCCTCGACCTGACCCGGGGAGCCGAGACCTTCCTCAGCACGACCACGGTGCGCTTCTCCGCCACCGAGGGCGCCTCGAGCTTCATCGACGCCGTCACGGGCACGGTCCACTCCGTCACCCTCAACGGCGCGGAGCTCGACCCCGCCGACGTCGCCGACGGCGTCCGGATCCGCCTCGACTCCCTGGCCGCGGACAACGAGCTCACCGTCGTCGCCGACGCGCTCTACACCAACACGGGCGAGGGCCTGCACCGCTTCGTCGACCCCGTCGACGGCGAGGTGTACCTGTACTCGCAGTTCGAGGTGCCCGACTCCCGCCGCGTCTTCGCGGTGTTCGAGCAGCCGGACCTCAAGGCCGAGTTCCGCTTCACCGTCACCGCGCCGGCGCAGTGGCAGGTCGTGTCGAACCAGCCCACTCCCGAGCCGGTCCCGGCGGGCGAGGGGATCGCGACCTGGAGCTTCGAGCCCACCCCGCGCATCTCCTCCTACATCACGGCCCTCGTCGCCGGACCCTACGTGGTCGAGACCGACTCGCTCGTCTCCTCCGACGGCCGCACCATCCCGCTGGGGGTCTTCGCGCGGGCCTCGCTCGCGCCGTTCCTCGACGCCGACTACGTGTTCGAGAAGACGAAGCAGGGCTTCGCCTTCTACGAGGAGAAGTTCGGCGTCCCGTACCCGTTCGCGAAGTACGACCAGCTGTTCGTCCCCGAGTTCAACGCCGGCGCGATGGAGAACGCGGGAGCGGTGACCTTCACCGAGACCTACGTGTTCCGCTCCAAGGTGACGGACGCGATCAAGGAGCGCCGGGTCGTCACGATCCTCCACGAGCTCGCCCACATGTGGTTCGGCGACCTGGTCACGATGAAGTGGTGGAACGACCTCTGGCTCAACGAGTCGTTCGCCGAGTACGCCTCCACCCTCGCCACCGCGGAGGCGACGGAGTGGACCGAGGCGTGGACCACCTTCGCCGCGATGGAGAAGAGCTGGGCCTACCGCCAGGACCAGCTGCCCTCGACCCACCCGATCGTCGCGACCATCAACGACCTCGAGGACGTCCAGGTCAACTTCGACGGCATCACCTACGCCAAGGGCGCCTCGGTGCTCAAGCAGCTCGTCGCGTGGGTCGGCGAGAAGGAGTTCCTCGCCGGCGTCCACGAGTACTTCGTCAAGCACGCCTTCTCGAACACGGAGCTGCGCGACCTGCTGGTCGAGCTGGAGGCCACCAGCGGGCGCGACCTCACCGAGTGGTCGGCGCAGTGGCTCGAGACGGCCGGCGTGAACACGCTCCGCCCCGAGATCGCGGTCGACGAGAGCGGAGCGATCGCGTCCTTCGCGATCCTGCAGACCGCGGTCGAGGAGTACCCGACGATCCGCCCGCACCGCCTGGCGATCGGCCTGTACGACTTCGAGGGCGAGCGCCTCGTCCGCGTCGAGCGCCTCGAGCTGGACGTCGACGGGGAGCGCACCGAGGTGCCCGAGCTGATCGGCCGCACCCGTCCGGCGCTCGTGCTGCTCAACGACGACGACCTCGCCTACGCGAAGGTCCGCCTCGACGACGCCTCGCTCGCCGTGGCCGTCGAGCAACTCGCGAGCATCGACAGCCCCCTGGCCCGCTCGCTGGTCTGGGGCTCGGTCTGGGACTCGACCCGCGACGCCGAGTCGGCGCCGCGCGACTTCGTCCGCCTCGTCCTGGGCAACGTCGCGACCGAGACCGAGTCCACGACCCTGCGGACGGTGCTCAACCAGCTCGTCGCCACCGCCACCCAGTACGTCGCTCCGGAGTACCGGGCCGAGGTCGTCGAGGAGGCGGGCGATCAGCTGTGGACGCTCGCGCAGAGCGCCGAGCCGGGCAGCGACGCGCAGTTCCAGTTCGTGAAGTTCTTCGCCGCGATCGCGTCCACCCCTGCGCACCTCGAGGCCGTGCAGGCGCTGCTCGACGGCTCCACCGCTCTCGACGGCCTCGACATCGACACCGACCTCGTCTGGGAGCTGCTGATCGCTCTCGTCGCCGGCGGGCGGGCCGGTGCGGACGACATCGACGCGGCGCTCGCCTCGGACAACACGGCGACCGGCCAGCAGTCGGCCGCGCACGCCCGTGCCGCGCTGCCGACCGCGGAGGCGAAACGCGCGGCCTGGGACTCCGTCACGGCCGACGACTCGGCTCCGAACACGATCGTCCGCTCGACGGGCCTGGGCTTCCAGCGCTCCGCCGACCCGCGCCTGCTCGAGGCGATGGTCCCGGTCTACTTCGACGCCCTCCGCTCCCTCTGGGAGTCGAAGAGCTACAAGATCGCCGAGTACCTGGTCGTCGGCTTCTACCCGGCCGCCACGCCCTCGCAGGAGATCGTCGACGCCACCCGCGCCTGGCTCGACGCGAACCCGGAGGTCCCGGCGCTGCGCCGACTCGTGATCGAGAACCTGGCCGGCGTGGAGCGTGCGCTCCGCGCCCAGGAGCGCGACACCCGGGGCTGACAGCGAGCCGCCCGGTCCCCCGGCGCTCGGCGCTGCGGGACCGGGCGGCTCTCCCCGCTCCCGGCGCCTAGCGCTGCGGGACCGAGCGGCGCTCCGGCCCGTCATAGGCGGACAGCGGCCGGATGAGCGCGTTCGAGCCCCGCTGCTCGATCACGTGGGCCGTCCAGCCCACCACCCGCGCGGCGACGAACAGCGGAGTGAAGATCCCGGTGTCGAAGCCCATCAGCCGGTAGGCGGGGCCGGACGGGTAGTCGAGGTTCGGCAGGATGCCCGTCCGCTCGGCCATCGCCGCGGCCAGAGCGTCGTACAGCTCCATCATCTCGCCGGCCCCCTCGTGCTCGGCGAGCCGCCGGAGAGCGGCGTCCATGGTCGGCACCCGCGAGTCGCCCGACTTGTAGACCCGGTGGCCGAACCCCATGACCTTCCGGCGCTGTCCGAGAGCCTCGGCGAGCCACTCGCGGGACCGCCGGTCCGCCTCCGGTCCGGTGCCGACCTCGTCGAGCACGTGCAGCACGGCCTCGTTCGCCCCGCCGTGGAGCGGTCCCTTGAGCGCTCCGACGGCGGCGGTCACGGCGGAGTGGACGTCCGACAGCGTCGACGTCACGACGCGGGCCGTGAAGGTCGAGGCGTTGAAGGAGTGCTCGGCGTAGAGCACCAGCGAGACGCGGAACGCGTCGACGACGACCGGCTCCGGCACCTCGCCGAAGGTCGTCCAGAGGAAGTTCTCGGAGTAGTCGAGGTCGTCGCGCGGCTCGATCGGCTCGAGGCCGCGCAGGCGGCGCTGGGCGTAGGCGACGATCGCCGGCAGTGCCGCCCAGAGCCGCACGGAGCGCTCCAGCACGGCCTCGGGAGCGTCGGCGTCCGGATCCTCCTCGAGCGCGCCCAGGACGCTCACCGCCGTCCGCACGACGTCCATCGGGTGCGCCGACAGCGGCAGCAGGTCGATCACGGTGCGCACCTCGGGGGCCAGGGCGCGGTGGGCCCGCTCCACGGCGGCCAGCCCGGCCGTCTCCTCCGCAGTGGGGAGCTCGCCGTGCCAGAGCAGCCAGGCCACGTCCTCGAACGAGGTCCCCGCCGCGAGCTCCTGCACGGGGTAGCCGCGGTAGAGCAGCGAGTTCGACGCCGGGTCGACCTTCGAGACGGCCGTCGTGTCGACGACGACCCCCACGAGTCCCTTGCGGATGTCCTGATCGGTCGTGCTCATCCTTCGCTCCTTCGCGAGAGGCGGGCGGCGGCGCCGGGGAGCGCCGCCGGTTCGTGCGGGTCGGCGCGCTCAGGCGCCGTAGTGGTCGGCGAGCGAGAAGTCGAAGACGCCCTCGTCGAAGCGGCTGTACGAGGCGTAGTCGAGGAGCTCGTAGAGCTCGGCGCGCGTCTGCATGCCCGGGACCTCCGAGCGGAGCGACCCCTCCGCCTTGAGGGCGTCGAGTGCCCGCATCGCGGCGCCCATCGCGATCCGGAGCAGCGAGACCGGGTGGATCACGACGTTCACGCCGACGTCGGCGAGCTGCTGCGCGGTGAACAGCTCGCTCTTGCCGAACTCGGTCATGTTGGCGAGGATCGGCACGTCGATCGCGGCGCGCACGGCCTCGAACTCGGACAGGTCGCGCATCGCCTCGGGGAACACCGCGTCGGCTCCGGCGTCGACGAGGCGCCTGGCGCGGTCGATCGCGGCCGGCAGGCCGTCGAGGGCGCGGATGTCGGTGCGGGCCATGATCACCAGGTCGGAGTCGCGGCGCGCGTCGACGGCGGCCGCGATCCTCCGCACCGAGGTCGCCTCGTCTACGACCGCCTTGCCGTCGAGGTGCCCGCAGCGCTTGGGGTTCACCTGGTCCTCGATGTGCAGCCCCGCGACTCCGGCGTCCTCGAGCATCTGGACCGTGCGCGCGACGTTCAGCGGCTCACCGAAGCCGGTGTCCGCGTCGACGAGGACCGGCAGGTCGGTCAGGCGCGCGATCTGCTGCGAGCGGCCGGCCACCTCGCTGAGCGTGGTGAGCCCGATGTCCGGCAGCCCCAGCTCGGCCGAGAGCACGGCGCCCGACACGTAGATCCCGTCGAAGCCCTTCGCCTCGATGAGGCGCGCGGAGAGCGGAGTGAACGCGCCGGGCAGCTGCAGCAGCTCGCCCGAGGCGAGGCGCTCGCGGAAGAGGCGGCGCTTCTCGGCGGGAGTCCGGGTGGAGTGGAGCATCGGGCGTCCTTCCCAGGGCGGTGTCCGGGTCCGAGCGGACCCGCCTCGAATCTATACGCGCTCGGGGCTCGTGCACCCGTCTCGGAGGGAGGCGTCCCGTAGCCTGGAGCGGTCATGCTGCTTCTTCAGACCTCCACCCCGGACCCTGTCGCCGCCACCGTCTCCTTCTTCGAGTCCGAGCCCTTCTGGAAGGTGGTCGCGATCCTCGGGATCGTGCTGGGCGCGCTGCTGGTGCGCGTCATCGCCCACTTCGTGATCGGCCGCGTCGTCGATCAGATCGTGTCGGGAGTGAAGCGCCGCCAGCGCGTCGAGGACACCCAGTCGATCGCCGCGTCGCCGCTCGCGGCCGTGCGGGTGGTGCAGCGCACGCGCACGCTCGGGTCGATCCTCAACAACCTGAGCTCGATCCTGATCGTCGTCATCGCCCTGGTCATGATCGTGACGACGATCGACAAGGACCTCATCGGCTCCTTCGCCCTGCTGACGGCCGCCCTCGGCGCGGGCCTCGGCTTCGGCGCGCAGAACATCGTCAAGGACGTCCTGAACGGGCTGTTCATGGTCGCAGAGGACCAGCTCGGGGTCGGCGACGTCGTCGACACCGGGCAGGCGACGGGCGTGGTCGAGTCGGTCGGCGTCCGCGTGACGCAGATCCGCGACGTCAACGGCACCCTCTGGTTCGTCCGCAACGGCGAGATCGTCCGGGTGGGGAACATGTCGCAGGGCTGGTCGCGCGTCATCGTCGACCTGGCCGTGCCCTACGAGACGGACCTCGAGCAGGTGCAGTCCACGGTCCTCGCGACCGCGAACGAACTGGCGGCGAGCAGCCGCTGGCGGGCCCGGATCATCGACAAGCCCGAGCTCTGGGGCCTGGAGTCCATCGCCGACGACGCCCTGGTCATCCGGGTGGTGGTCAAGACCCGCACCACCGCCAAGGACGACGTCGCCCGCGAGCTGCGCCTGCGCCTGAAGAAGTCGCTCGACGCGCTGGACGTGAAGCTCCCCTCGCTGGCCACCGTCGTCCTCGAGGGCTTCGAGGGGGCGACGAGCGTCGGAGGCGCCAAGCCGCCGCGGACCACGCCCTCCCCCACGATCAGCACCGAGCACGGCAAGCCCGTGCGGCTCCCCCGCGCGCTGCGGCGCGGGAGCGGGACGCCGCCCCAGGACGGCGGCGGCACCTCCGGCCCGACGGGAGCGCGCTCGTGAGCGGCCTGCAGATCGGCGGCACGCCTCCGCTGCGCAGCTTCTGGGAGCACATCGGCGGCCGGCCGACGTTCGAGCGCCTGGTCCGCCGCTTCTACGAGGGCGTCCGCGAGGACGAGGTCCTCTGGCCGATGTACCCCGAGCACGACCTCGAGGGCGCGATCCAGCGGCTGACCGGCTTCCTCGAGCAGTACTGGGGCGGCCCGGGCACCTACAGCGAGGAGCGCGGCCACCCGCGCCTGCGGATGCGGCACCAGCCGTTCCGGATCAACCCCGAGGCCCGCGACCACTGGCTCCAGCACATGCGGACGGCCGTCGACGATCTCGAGCTCGCTCCGGCCGACGACGCCCTGCTCTGGGACTACCTGGAGCGCGCCGCCCACGCGATGGTGAACACCTTCGAGGAGTAGCCGCTCAGCCCGGGGTGCGGACCAGCACGTGTCCGCGCCGTGAGGTGAGGCGGCGCCAGGCGCCGCTCTCGAGCAGGGCGACCGGGTCGTCGGCGCCGAGGAACCCGAGCGCGAAGAGGGCGAACGCCGCTCCCGCCGGGACGTACTCGAGGCCGTCGAGCGGGCGGCCCCAGACGCTCGACCGCACGCGGCCGACGATCTGCTCGCCCGTCTCGGAGCCGACGGCCGCCGCGATCTCGTCGATCCCCTCGCGCGCGACGCGCTCCAGGAAGCCCGGGTCCACGGGCTCGCGCCGGGTCCAGCCGCCGCGGGGCGGGGAGACGCCCGCCCAGGGCCCCGCCGTCGCGTCGTCGCCGTCGGGCAGGACGACCGGCTTGCCGTCCGCTCCGCCCGGCTCCCACTGCAGGCGGGCGAGGCGGTCCGACAGCGCACGGATCGGCACGACCCGGTCGAAGCCGGCGGGCTCGTCGAGCGCGAAGACGCGCAGGCCCAGCACGGTCGCGGAGCGGTCGAGAAGACCGCGGGGCTGGAGGATCGCGGTGTAGGCGGCCAGCACGTGGTCGTCGGCGATTAGCCGGACCGCACCGTCCTCGACCCGGGCCGAACGGCCGAGGAAGACGCGCAGATCCGACAGGCTGGGCGGATCCGCCAGGGAGAAGGACGAACTCATCGCGTCGATAAACTTACCCGAGGCCGCTCGCCCCACCGCCCGACACCCCGGAGGTACCGTGCCCGATCCCCTGTCCTCGTTCCTCACCGCGCTCGACCTGACGGACACCGGCGCCCGCACCAGCGAGGACATCTCGACGGGTCCCTCGCAGTGGATGCCCGAGGGGCGGGTCTTCGGCGGCCAGGTCCTCGCGCAGTCGCTCATCGCGGCCGGTCGCACCGTCGAGGGGCGCTCCGTGCACTCGATGCACGGGTACTTCCTCCGCCCCGGGGACGTCTCCCTGCCGATCACGTTCTCGGTCGACCGGATCCACGACGGCCGATCCTTCTGCACCCGTCGGACGCAGGCTTACCAGAACGGACGCCCCATCCTCTCGATGATCGCCTCGTTCCAGACCGAGGACGAGGGCCTCGACCACCAGGCGCCGATGCCGGAGGGGATCCCCGACCCGGAGTCGCTGCCGAGCACCGCTGAGATCCTCGCGGGGGTCGACCACCCGGTCGGCAGCTTCTGGGCCACGCAGCGCCCCTTCGACGTGCGGCACGTCGAGCAGCCGGTGTACCTCCGGGCCGACCCCGAGCGGGTCGCGCACCAGAGCGTGTGGATGCGCTCGCTCGGACCGCTGCCGGACGATCCGATGCTGCACCGCGCCGCCCTCGCCTACGCGAGCGACTACACGATCCTCGAATCCACGCTCCGCCGGCACGGTGCGGCGTGGACGACGCCGGGCCTGCGGATAGCGAGCCTCGACCACGCGATGTGGTGGCACCGCCCCGCGCGCGTGGACCAGTGGCTCCTCTACGTGCAGGAGGCGCCGAGCGCGTCCGGCGGACGCGGGCTCTCGCTCGGGCGCATCTACACGCAGGAGGGCGTGCTCGTGGCGAGCGTCGCCCAGGAGGGCATGGTCCGCGTCCCCCTGGGCTGAGCTCAGCCCCGCTTCGAGAAGGTGATGGGCTCCTCGACGTAGGGGCCCCACGCCTCGCGGAGCTCCTCCGGGATGCGCTGGGGCCTGCCCGTCGCGGCCGTCACCAGCACCAGAGTGGTGGCCGCCTTCGTGAAGAGCACCCGCGGGACGACGCCGGCGGGCGAGTAGAGCTCGTAGCAGACCTCGAGGCTCGCCCCGCCGATCCGCCCGATCCACAGCTCCACGTCGATCGGCGCGCGCATGTACGGGATCGGCGCGAGGTACTCGATCTCCTGCCGGGCGATGAGGCTGATCGACTCGGCGCCCGGCCGTGCGTCGAGCACCGCCGTCGCCATCCCGCCGGGCTGCGGCGAGTCCGGCTTCCAGAACGCCTGGATGCGCGCCTCCTCGAGCAGGCGCAGCATCTCAGCGTTGTTCACGTGCGCGTAGGCGTCGAAGTCCGACCAGCGCAGCGGGATGGCGACGTGCAGGCGCATCAGTCGCGGGTGAGCTTGCGGTACGCGGAGCGGTGCGGCTTCGCCGCGTCCGGGCCGAGGCGCTCGATCTTGTTCTCCTCGTACGCCTCGAAGTTGCCCTCGAACCAGTACCAGTTGGCCGGATCCTCCTCGGTGCCCTCGTAGGCGAGGATGTGGGTCGCGATGCGGTCGAGGAACCACCGGTCGTGCGTGATCACCACGGCGCAGCCCGGGAACTCGAGGAGCGCGTTCTCGAGGCTGCCCAGGGTCTCGACGTCCAGGTCGTTGGTGGGCTCGTCGAGCAGGAGCAGGTTGCCGCCCTGCTTGAGCGTCAGCGCGAGGTTGAGGCGGTTCCGCTCGCCACCGGAGAGGACGCCGGCCTTCTTCTGCTGGTCCGGGCCCTTGAAGCCGAACTGCGAGACGTAGGCGCGGGAGGGGATCTCGGTCTTCCCGACGGTGATGTAGTCGTGCCCGTCGGAGACGACCTCCCACAGGTTCTTCTGCGGGTCGATGCCGCCGCGGCTCTGGTCGACGTAGGAGATGTCGACCGTCTCGCCGATCTTCAGGTCACCCGAGTCGAGCGGCTCGAAGCCCACGATCGTCTTGAAGAGCGTTGTCTTGCCGACGCCGTTCGGGCCGATGACGCCGACGATGCCGTTGCGGGGCAGCGTGAAGCTGAGGTCGTCGATGAGGACGCGCTCGCCGAACTGCTTGTGCAGCTTCTTCGCGTCGATGACCTGGGAGCCCAGACGGGGGCCCACCGGGATGACGATCTCCTCGAAGTCGAGCACGCGCGTCTTCTCGGCCTCGGCCGCCATCTCCTCGTAGCGCGCCAGGCGCGCCTTCGACTTGGCCTGACGGCCCTTGGCGTTGCTGCGCACCCAGTCGAGCTCGGTGGTGAGCCGCTTGGCGAGCTTGGCGTCCTTCTTGCCCTGGACCTCCAGGCGGGCGCTCTTCTTCTCGAGGTACGTCGAGTAGTTGCCCTCGTAGGGGTAGAGGTGGCCGCGGTCGACCTCGGCGATCCACTCCGCAACGTTGTCGAGGAAGTACCGGTCGTGGGTGACGGCGAGCACGGCGCCGGGGTACTTCGAGAGGAACTGCTCGAGCCAGAGCACGCTCTCGGCGTCGAGGTGGTTGGTGGGCTCGTCGAGCAGCAGCAGGTCGGGCTTCTGCAGGAGGAGCTTGGTGAGCGCCACGCGGCGCTTCTCGCCACCCGAGAGGTTGGTGACGAGGGAGTCCCCCGGCGGGGTGCGCAGCGCGTCCATCGCCTGCTCCAGCTGCGAGTCCAGGTCCCAGGCGTCGGCGGCGTCGATCGCCTCCTGCAGGGTCCCCATCTCGGCGAGGAGACTGTCGAAGTCGGCGTCCGGGTCGGCCATCGCGAGGGAGATCTCGTTGAAGCGGTCGATCTTGCCCTTGATCTCGCCCACGCCCTCCTGGACGTTCTCGAGTACCGTCTTGGTCTCGTCGAGCTCGGGCTCCTGCATCAGGATGCCGACGGTGTAGCCCGGGCTGAGCCGCGCCTCGCCGTTGCTCGGCGTGTCCAGCCCCGCCATGATCTTCAGGATCGTCGACTTGCCGGCGCCGTTGGGCCCGACCACGCCGATCTTCGCTCCCGGCAGGAACGACATGGTGACGTCGTCCAGGATCAGCTTGTCGCCGACCGCCTTCCGCGCGCGCACCATCGAGTAGATGTATTCAGCCATGCCCAGTCCTCAAGTCCGTCGGTCTGCGCGGAGTCGGGTCGCCCGCCGGTCCCCTGCTCCGCGCGGAGGCGCTGACGGAGGCTCGGACCGGGGCGGGACGCCGGGCCCCGGCCGACGCGGAGCGCAGGCCGCGGGACCGTCCGCACCAGTCGAGGATAACGGGAACTCGCCGGTCCGCGTCGGAGGGAGCGCCTGAACGCGGACCGCCCTCCGCTCCGGCCGGGCCGGTGGGGAGGGCGGATCGCGTCAGCGGACGACGGTGCGGATCAGCTGCAGGGCGTCAGGCGCTCCACCGCCTCGGACAGCGTGTCCGTGCTGCCGAGCAGAATCACCTGCGTCGCCTTGGACGCGGTGATGTCGGCGAGGACCGCCCGGGGCACGCAGGTGGGCTGGACCGCGAAGAGCGGGCTCCGGGTGTAGCCCGCCGCCGTGGCTCCGGCCAGGGCGTCGGGGAACTTCTCACCGGTCGCGAGGTAGACGGTCGTCGCCGAGGTGAAGGCCGCCTTGTTCAGCTTCTCCGAGGTGTCGTACCGGTCGGTCCCGCCGATGCGGGTGATCATCGGGCCCGTGATCGAGCGCTCGATGCCGGCGCTGACCGAGAGCGAGGAGCCCGCGATCGTCAAGCTACTGACCTCGAGGCCGCTGATGATCTGCTGGGTGAGGGGGTCCACCGTGGAGCCGGTTCCGTTGGTCAGCACCACCGGAGCGCGATTCGCGCCGGCTGCGGCGCTGGCGCTCAGGGCGTCGGGGAACTTCTCGCCCGTGGCCAGCCAGGCCATCGAGGAGCCGCCCCTGAAGGCGTCCTGGAGGATCAGCTTCGAGGTGTCGTAGCGGTCGACTCCGCCGATGCGTGTGGTCTTCCCCTTCGGCGCATACGCGGCCAGGTCGCTGTAGACCTGGCTGCCGACGCTGAGCTCGGAGCCCACGACGACGATCTTCGCGGGCTTGAGACGCGTCAGCTCGGTGCGGACGACCTGGCTCATCGAGTCGCGGTCGACCAGGAGCAGCGGCCCGCCCGCCTTGGCCGCGGCGGGTCCGGCGCTGAGCGCGTCCGGGAAGTTCTGCCCGGTGGCGACGTAGACGACGGGGACGTTCGCCGGGAAGGTGCGCTTGGACACCTCGACCGCGGTGCCCTGACGGTCGGTGCCCGAGATGCGCGAGACGGCCGGCGAGCCGGCGGGCGGGGCGGTCGGCGTTGCGGTCGGCGTGGGCGTGACCGGAGGAGTGGTCGGGGTCGGCGTGACCGGCGGGGTGGTCGCGGTGGCCGTCGGGGTCGGCGTGACCGGCGGGGTGGTGGCTCCGCTTCCCGTCACGCGGACCGCGGCGTCCGACGTGATGGTCGCTCCGCGGGGCTGGTCCACCCTGCCGTTGCTGACGCCGGTGACCTGGACCAGGCTGCTGGCGCGGTCCTTGTAGGCGTCGTAGGCGCTCGAGGGGATCGTCACGGTGACCGCGGACCGTCTGCTGTTCGTACTCACCTGGGCGGGGATCCGCTCGGTCCTGCTGGGACCGACATAGGCGGCGAGCCCCTGGAGGTCGTAGAAGTCGTCCCGGTTGGACTCGAGGACGAGGGTGTCGCCACCCTTGACGTCCAGAGCCGTGTCGACCTTCTCGTACGCGAAGTACGCGGCGCTCCGCTGGAGCGTCTGTGCGCTGCTGCTGAGGTCGACCCCGCCGACACCGCCGGCGCCGGAGGCTCCGGCGACGGAGAGGGTGGCCGACGTGGTCAGCTCGAAGCCGCTGTCGACCGGCTGGCCGATCGGAGTCTCTTTCTCCTCCAGCGGCGGCTTCTGCGCCGTGATCTGGAGGGCGACAGTCCCACCGCCGAACGAGGAGAGGGGCCGCTTCAGGTCGATGAGGAAGGTGCGATCCCCGGGGTCGAGTTCCACCGACCCTGTGAGGGCGTAGTCGCCGATCACCCAGTTGTACGTCGTGAACGCCGGGTACCTCCCCGTCGGCCGGGCGGAGTCGGACAGCGTGACGTCGAGCCCGGTGACATCTCCCGCGACGGGAGCGGTCTGAGCGGCCGAGAACGTCTCGGTGGTCGACCAGCTGTAGGGGTAGGGCTTCGTCTGCAAACGCGTCTCCGCTGCGGCAGCCGCTCCGGCTCCTGTCGTCACTCCGAGAACGACGGCTGCCGTGCTCGCGACCGCGATGGCGGCGCGCCTCCACCTCGCTCGCGTCGTCGTCTGCGGTCGGGATGTGGTCATGGCGAGTTCCCCCTCGTCGTGGTCCTCGTGCCGAGCACTCCTGTCGGCACGTCCGTCGCGGTGCCCGCGCTGGGGCACACGTGTCGGTCCGGGCAGCCTAACCGTGCTGAGCGGCGTCCCGGGGAGGGGAGGGCGCCGCCGACCACCGGGATCTTCGACCGGTCCGCCCGCACGAGGCTGTGCTCACGCTCGGATCCGCACCGGTCGGAGTGGTCCTGCAGGAGCGACGAGCGAACACCGGGCTCTCTCGGACTCGACGGGCGAGGGGCCTTGTCGAGGATCCTTTCGTCCTTTACGACCTCGACCGGGGCGCATGGCGGAGCGGTTCCCGGTCGAGGCCGGCGCGTCAGCCCTGGATCGGGACGGTTCGGCCGACCAGGCAGGCGCCGGTCGCGATCGGTGCCGCGATCACCGCCCGCACCCCGCCGCTCTTCGGGCCGTACTGGCCGATGAGGCACGACTCCCCGAGCTTGACGGAGACCTGCACCGAGTCCGCGTCGAGTCCGACCGAGGTCTCGTCCGCTGTCAGCTGCATCGACTCGCGGGAGAACCCCGCCGCGACGAGCGCGTCGACCACACTGGAGCCGCTCACCTCCGGATCGGGCTCGGCCGCCGCGCGAAGGGTCTGCTCGAACACGGGGAGGTTCTGCTCCGTCGTCCCGCCCGGCACGAAGGCGACGGGTGCGGTGGACTCCGCCGGTGCCGGCGCCTCGGCCGCGGAGGAGGACACCACGGGGTCCGGCGCCGACGGCGACGTGCAGCCGGAGAGGCAGACGGCGAGACCGCCGAGCACGAGCGCGATGCGGGCCGCTCGGTTCCGTGTCACGCCCGGCTCCTCCCGACCGGGACGGCTCTCGCTCCGGTCCCCCGGATCAAAACGGGGTCTCCCCGGATCCTACCGAGAGACCGGGAGCGCCTCCGCCGACGCCCGCCGCCACCGGCGGCTCGGGCGCGGCATCACCGCGGTCATGGCCCGACGCGCCCCAGTCCCCCGCCGCGGCGCCCTCGCGCGGCGCCTCCTCGCTCCACGCGGGCTCGGCGGCAGGGGCGGGAGCAGAGGCGCGCCCGACGGTCTTCGTGAAGCTGCTGGTCCCCCAGGCGAGGTCGTGCCCGATGCCCTCGGCCGTGAGGACCACATCCGTACCGGCCTTGCCTCCCGCCTCCCAGGCCCTCACCCCGAGCCGCCCGGTGACGAGGATCCGGTCGCCGCGCGACAGGGAGGACAGCGCGTTGCCGGCCAGGCCGTTGAACGCGGTGACGGTGTACCAGTTGGTCGAGACGTCCACCCAGCGCTGCTCCGAGCGGTCGTAGCGCCGCTGCGTCGAGGCGAGCCGGAAGCTGGTCATCGCGGTGCCGCTGGAGGTGTCGATGCTCCGGGGCTCGGTGCCGATGGTCCCGATGACGGTCAGCGTGTCGGTCATGGTCGTGTCCTCTCTACTCCTGCCCCGCCACGGCTGCGACGGGCACGGCGCCCGGGCGGAGGGGGCTGGTACCGCTCGGGCGCCGCAGGGCCAGTGTCGCGACGAAGGGCCCGCCTCCGAGGTGGAGGCGGGCCCTTCTGGGGAGAGGACGAGCGGATCGTCCCCTGTGGAGGAGCGTTACGACGCGGTGATGTACCTCGAGTAGGACTTGCGGATCTTGTTCACCTTGGGCAGTGCGACCGCCATGCAGTAGCCCTGGCCCGGGTTCTTCGCGAAGAAGTCCTGGTGGTAGTCCTCGGCGGGGTAGTAGACGCCCAGCGGCGAGATCTCGGTGACGATCGGGCCGTCCCACCACTCGGACGCACGGTCGCGCGCGGTCCCGAACAGCTCCTTCTCCTCGTCGGAGGAGTAGAACATCGCCGAGCGGTACTGCGTGCCGACGTCGTTGCCCTGGCGGTTCAGCTGACGCGGATCGTGAAGGGTGAAGAAGACGTCGAGGACGACCTCCTCGGGGATGACCTCCGGGTCGAAGGTGACGGCGACGGCCTCGGCGTGGCCGGTGCGCCCGGAGCAGACGTCCTCGTAGTCGGGCTCGGTCGTGCGGCCGCCGGTGTAGCCGGAGACGACGTCGGTCACGCCGTCGAGGACGCGGTAGACGGCGTCCAGACACCAGAAGCATCCTCCGGCGAGTACGAATGTGCGCATTGCGTGTGACTCACTTCCTGTCGCGTCGACGCGTCCGGGGTGCCGGAGGCGTCAGTCGGTCCAACACGCTCACCGCCCCCTGCATTCCGCGGATCCGCCCCCTGCAATAGAGTCGCGGCGTGAGCTACGACGCCGCCCCCGCCCGCTACGACCGGATGGACTACCGACGCACCGGACGGAGCGGCCTGCTGCTGCCCGCCCTGTCGCTGGGCCTCTGGCACAACTTCGGATCCGACCGCTCCCTCGACACGCAGCGCGCGATCCTCCGCCGCGCGTTCGACCTGGGCGTCACCCACTTCGACCTCGCGAACAACTACGGACCGCCCTACGGCGCCGCCGAGACGGCCTTCGGCCGCATCCTCGCGGAGGACCTCCGCCCGTACCGCGACGAGATCGTCATCTCGTCCAAGGCCGGATACGACATGTGGCCCGGCCCGTACGGGGACGGCGGCTCGCGCAAGTACCTGCTCTCCTCGCTCGACCAGAGCCTGCAGCGGATCGGCGTCGACTACGTGGACGTCTTCTACTCGCACCGGCCGGACCCGGAGACTCCGATCGAGGAGACCATGGGCGCTCTCGTCTCGGCGGTGGAGTCGGGCAAGGCGCTCTACGCCGGCATCTCGAACTACTCGCCCGAGCAGACCCGGGCCGCGCAGGCGGCACTGGCGGGCAGCGGAGTGCCGCTCCTCCTGCACCAGCCCCGCTACTCGCTCTTCGACCGCGGACCCGAGGACGGCCTCTTCCCCGTGCTCGACGAGCTCGGCACCGGCTGCATCGTCTTCTCGCCGCTGGCGCAGGGGCTCCTGACGGACCGCTACCTCGACGGCACCGTGCCGGAGGGGTCCCGTGCGGCGACGTCGCGCTTCCTCTCCTCCGACCGGATCGACGAGGCGTACCTGACGCGCGCCCGCGGCCTGAACGCGATCGCGCAGCAGCGCGGCCAGTCGCTGGCCCAGCTCGCCCTGAGCTGGGTGCTCCGGGTGCCCACCGTCACGAGCGCCATCATCGGAGCGTCGAGCGTCGCGCAGCTCGAGCAGAACGTCGCCGCGCTGGACGCCGGCCCCCTCTCGCAGGAGGAGATCGACGCGATCGAGGAGTTCGCTGTGCACGGCACGACCCTTCGCTGACGCCCCGGCGGGGATGTCGGTGGTCGGCCGTAGTCTGCGACAGCACTCGGCCGGTGGGTGCTCCGAGACTCGAGCAGGAGGAACCGATGTCCCTGTCCACGCTGCACGCCACCCGCACCCCGCCGACGCTCACCCGGGTCAACGCCCGGCTGTGGCGCGTGAGCACCGGCTCGGGTGCCGTCGTCGGCCACATCGAGCTGGTCGAGGATCCGCTCGGCGAGCGGTACCGCGCCCGGCTGCTGCGGGCGGGCATGCCCGCCGGCGCTGAGCTCGGCGAGTTCTGGAGCGTCGACGACGCGATCGAGGTCTTCCGCGTCGCCTGACGCGCCGATCCGCCCGGTCGGCGGCGTGCCGACCGGGCCGCGGCGACCGCCCCGGATAGCGTTCGCCCCATGCAGTGGTGGAACGAGTTCATGTCCTGGATCCGCACGAGCGACGGACACCAGGCGGTCTTCACGGCCGCTGTGGTCCTGCTGGCCGTGGTGGTCGGAGCGATCGTGATCGCCTCCGTCTTCCGAGCGTCCATCGCGCGCCTCATCCGTCAGCAGGATCACGAGCGGAAGAACGCGGTCATCGCGACGCTCGTCGACGCCGCGGTCGACGCCTCGGCCTGGAACGTCCTCAGCAGCCCGGAGCGCGTCCTCAGCGACCGCGCTTCCGCGCAGGCCGAGACGCACCTGCGCCTCCTGCCCGTCAAGGGCTCCGGAGTCGCGGCCAACTGGGCCGCTCACGAGCTCGCCGAGCTGAAGCACACGTCGAGCACCGGCGGCTACCAGACGCAGGCGAGCGTGGGCGAGTTCCGCGACCGCCTCGTGCAGTGGCGGGACAAGCCCGGGCGCGCCCGGAAGGCCTTCCTCGCCGACCTCGAGCGCTGGCGCTTCTCGGAGACGGGTCGAGACCGCTCCGCCGAGTCCGCTCCGTCGTCCGATCGGGCCGCGAGCACCGCCGAGGCCGCTCCCCAGCGCACCGCTCCCCCGGCCGCCGCACCGACCGCCGTCGCACCGGTCGTCGTCGGCGCGGGCTCCGCCTCCGGCTCTGCAGCCCCGCAGACGCCCACGATCGTCCTCCCCGCGTCGGCCGGGGACGCCTCGCAGGAGGAGACCCGCCGCCTGCTCGCCGACGTCGACCGCCTGGAGGTGCCGTCGCGCGAGCGTCCCGTGGAGGAGCTGCCGCCCGTCGACCCGCAGCGCTCGGCTCCTGCCGCCCAGCCGCAGCCGGACGCGGAGCACGACGCGACGCCGTCGGCTCCGGCCGACGGAGACCGCGACGGCGTGCCGGCCGACGACGAGGCGTTCGTCCGGGCGGACGAGGCCCGGTTCGAGCGGTCCGCCTCGGACGACGACCGAGGCCAGGAGCGCAGCTCGGTCTGAGTGCTCCCGACCACGAGAAGAAGGCCCCGATCGCGAGTGCGATCGGGGCCTTCTCCGTGGTGCGGGCGGTGCGTGTACTGACTAGCTGTGTGCATCACGTGCACGGGCGACTCGGCCGACCAGTACGGCGAGGGGCGCCGCGACGATCGTCCACGCGACGGCGATTCCACCGAGGATGGCGAGGAGCAGCATGGTCGTACCTCCGTTCGTTACGTCGTTGTAATTCCGGACACCCCAAGACTAGGTGCCTGAATGACACTCAAACGACTTCGGGTGGGAAACACGCCGGTGTTGCCTCCGATTTGCCGGTGTGTTACTGGTGGAGCGACCGCGAGTCCTCGTCCGAGGGTCACCGGAGCGGAGGAAAACCCCGTGGGTGCCGGGCGTCACTCCTCGGAGGAGCGCAGCGCCGCCCGAGGGGAGGCCGCGACGCGGTCGAAGGACGGGCGCGAGGCGTCGACGCTGATCCGCACGCCACCGGGACAAGACTAGGGACGGCGACCGGCGCGCTCCCGATCCGATGGTGCCCCCGGCAGGAATCGAACCTGCGACCAAGAGATTAGAAGGCTCCTGCTCTATCCGCTGAGCTACGGGGGCGGACTGCGACCACGATACCGAAGCGCAGAGGCCGCGCCCGCCGGGGCCTAGGCGCCCCGGACGAGTCCCAGCACTCCCACGACCAGGGAGACCACGGCGAGGGCGAGCGACACGCCGATGAGCACCGTGTGCACGCGGAGGAAGGTCGTCGCGCGGCCGTCCGCGTCGCGCGCCCGCGGGTCCTTGCGGACGCGGCGGAGGAAGGGCGGCCAGACGATCGCGTTCCACACGGCGTTGACGATCAGGAGGCAGCAGGCGAGCGTGATCACGAGGGTCCAGTGTAGGAGGAGCGGGACGGCCGGACCGGGTGTCGGCGGCCGCCGATAGACTGCCCCGCATGAGTAGCGCCCCCGACCGTCTTGTCTGGATCGACTGCGAGATGACGGGGCTCGACCTCTCCGTCGACGAGCTCGTCGAGATCGCCGTCGTCGTCACCGACTTCGAGCTGAACCCGCTCGACGAGGGGCTCTCCCTCGTCATCCGGCCCGACGCGACCGCGCTCGAGAACATGGGCGACTTCGTCCGGTCGATGCACGAGACCTCCGGGCTGCTGGTCGAGATCCCCTCCGGCGTCAGCGTCGCGGAGGCCGAGTACGAGGTGCTGGAGTACGTGCTGAAGCACGTCCCGGCGGACCAGCAGGCCCCCCTCGCCGGCAACTCGATCGGCACCGACCGCGCCTTCCTCGCGAAGTTCATGCCGCGCCTCGACGGCCACCTGCACTACCGCAACGTCGATGTCAGCACGATCAAGGAGCTGGCACGGCGCTGGTTCCCGCGCATCTACTTCAACGCGCCCAAGAAGCACGGCGGACACCGCGCTCTCGCCGACATCCTCGAGAGCATCCGAGAGCTGCAGTACTACCGCCGTGCCGTGTTCGTGGAGCAGCCGGGGCCGAGCACCGCCGAGGTGCAGGCCGTGTCGGCCGCCGTCGTGGACGAGTTCGCCTCGCGGATGTAGTACTCTCGTACAGTTGCTTCGGCGGGTCACCCCGCCGGAACACGCTCCTGGTGGGTATAGCTCAGTTGGCAGAGCGCCTGGTTGTGGTCTAGGAGGTCGCGGGTTCGAGCCCCGTTACTCACCCCAGTGGCTGTGCATGCAGCGGAAGAGGCCCGGAGTTCCGACTCCGGGCCTCTTCGCACATCCGGCGACCGGCAGCGATCGCCGACGCAGAGAGGTCCCGGATGCTCGAGCTGGACGAGGACGCCTTCGAAGCCCTGGTGATCTCCGAGCTCGACGCGCTCCCGGACGACATGGTCGACGGGCTCGACAACGTCGTGTTCGTCGTGGAGGACCGGCCCGAGGACGGGACCCTGGATCTGCTCGGCTACTACGACGGCGTCGCCCTCACCGAGCGCGAGCGCTACGGCTTCGGCGAGATGCCCGACCGCATCGTGCTGTTCCGCGAGCCGCACCTCGCCGCGTGCGACGATCTGGACGCGCTGCGCGACGAGATCCACGTCACGCTCGTCCACGAGATCGCCCACTTCTACGGCATCGACGACGACCGGCTGCACGAGCTCGGCTGGGCCTGATCACCGCCGAGGGCGAGCCTCTCACCGGCATCCGCGCGTCGCAGCGCTCGGAGTGGACCCCTCAGCCGCGCACCGCTCCCCCGCCGCCCGTGTCCAGCACGAGGTCGGCGTTCTCCCGGGGCCGCTCCCGAGCGCAGTAGGAGCGGAAGTCGCGGTCCCAGGCGTCCCAGTGCGGAGCGAAGAGCTCGCCGTCGCGCTCGAGCGCGCGCACGCGCCGCACCTCGTCGTCGGCCTCGAGCCAGACCACCAGATCGGCGTGGCGGCGCGCGGCGGCGCCGGCCGATCCGCAGCCCTCGAGCACGAGAAGCGGCTCGCGGACGACGCGGCGCCCGGCCGTCGTCCCCGCGGCCCAGTTCCAGGGCCGCCAGTGCGCCGCGAGGCCGAGGCCGTGGGGGCGGACGAGCGTCGCGGCCGTCTCCCGCGACGCCCGGTCCAGGCCCGTCCAGCCGGGGTAGAGATCGTCCATCCGCACGAGCGCGACCGACGATGCCGCCGGCGCGAGACGGAGCTGCTCGACCAGCGCGCGCGCGAACGTCGACTTGCCGGAGCCGCTCGGTCCGTCCAGCAGCACCGTCCGACGACGCCGCGCGATCACGGAGCGGGCGAGGTCGCCCGCCGTCCGATCCGTCAGCGGCAGGATCCGCTCAGCCATGCAGGACGAAGCTCCAGGAGCCGGTGACGACGGCGGCGGTCACGGCGACGGCAGCGATCAGCACTCCGCCCGCGAGCAGCAGGAGGTCGCCGGCTCCGAGGCGCGACTGCCGCGCCCAGGTGCGCGGGACGCCGGAGCCGAAGCCCTTCGCCTCCATCGCCGTCGCGAGCCTGCTCCCCCGCCGGATGGCCAGCACGAGCAGCGAGAACGTGCGGGCCGCGAGGCTGCGGAGCGCCTCGACGGGCCCGTGGCCGTCGGCGACCCCGCGGGCCCGGCGGGCCATCGACAGGGTGCGCCAGTCGTCGACGAGCAGACCGACGAGCCGCATGCCGGCGAGAGCGCCGAGCACGAAGCGCGAGGGCAGGCGCAGGATCTGCGCCAGGCCGTCCGCCAGGTCCGTCGGGTCGGTGGTGGCGATGAGGACCACGCTCGGCAGTCCGATCGCCAGGACGCGCAGCGCGATGGCCAGCCCGAGGGCGACGGATCCCTCTGTGACCGAGACGATGAGGAACTCCGCGAAGACGGCGCCGCTGTCGCGACCGTAGAGAACAGTCGAGAGGCCGGCGAGCGGAGCCGCGATCCAGACGGGAGCCGTCCGCCGCACGAGCTCGCCCGCCCGGAGCCCCGCGAAGGGCAGAACCAGCAACTCGAGCGCCAGCGCCGTCGCCGCGGAGACCGCATCGACCGTGAGGAGGAGCGCGAACGCGATGACCAGGCTGGCGAGGAGCTTGGCGACCGGGTTGGCCCGGGCGATCCGGCTGCGCGCGGGAACGGAGTCGAGGAGCGTCATCCCGACACCGCCTCGCGGGCGCCGAGGGTGACGACCGAGTCGGCGAGGGCGGCGACCAGCGCCTCGTCGTGGGTGACGGCGAGCACCGCCGTGCCCGCGTCGCGCTGCTCGGCGAGGAGGTCGACGAGCACCTCCCAGGTCAGGCGGTCCTGCCCGAACGTCGGCTCGTCGAGGACGAGCACGGACGGCGACCGGGTGAGGGCGGACGCGACGGCCAGGCGCCGCTTCTCGCCTCCGGAGAGGGTGAACGGATTGGCGTCGGCGAGGTGCGCGAGGCCGAGGCGCTCCAGGAGCTCCTCCGCCCGATGCCGCTCCGCCTCGTCGCGGGCGCCCAGCGCGAGCTCGGCGCGCACGCGAGCGGTGAGGAACTGGTGCTCCGGCTCCTGGAACACCATCGCGATCCGTCCGGCGAGCTGAGCCGAGGTCCAGCGGATCGGCTCCGGGCCCGCACCGGCGCGGAGCGACTCGGAGGCGGTCACCCGCCCCGCGACCGGCGGCAGGAGACCGGCCAGCGTGAGCGCGAGGGTCGACTTCCCCGCGCCGTTGGGTCCCAGCACGGCCGTGGCCCGCGCGGAGTCGACGGCGAGCTCGAGCCCCGAGGCCACGATGGTCGAGCGGCGGCGCCCGAGGACGGGCCGGCCGATGGCGAGGTCGTGCGCGCTCAGGGCGGCGGGCGAGGGCAACACGCTCGCCCCGCGCCTGGCGGGGGTGTCACCGGGCAGCCAGACGCCGGAGGCGCGGAGCACGTCGTGCGTTCGATCGAGGACCTCGACCGGAGCGCCGTCGGCGACGACCGCGCCGTCCCGCCCGAGCACCACGACCCGGTCGACGAGGCCGACCCACACGTCGACCCGGTGCTCGACGACGATCAGCGTCGCCCCCGTGCGGTCGGCCGTGCGCTCCACCGCCGCCCGCACCTCGCGTACACCGTCCGGATCGAGGTTGGCGGTGGGCTCGTCGAGGAGCAGGAGCCGCGGACGCATGGCGAGCACACCCGCCAGGGCGAGCCTCTGCTTCTGCCCGCCCGAGAGCGCCGAGGTGGAGTGGTCCAACGGCACGTCGAGCCCGACGTCGCCGAGTGCCTCCCGCACCCGCGCGGGGATCTCCTCGCGCGGCACGCCGAGGTTCTCGCAGGCGAATGCGACGTCGTCGCCGACCCGCGCCAGGACCGCCTGAGTGTCCGGATCCTGCAGCACGAGCCCCGCGACACCGCGCCGGGTGAGCGGCGCGGCTCCGTCGATCTCGAGCTCGCCCGCCGCGGAGCCGTCCTCCTCCCCGCCGAGGACGCCGGCCAGGGCGTGCAGCAGCGTGCTCTTTCCCGCGCCGGAGGGGCCGAGGAGCAGCACGCGCTCCCCCGGCTCCAGCGCGAGATCGAGGCCGGAGAGGGCGTCGCGGGAGCGTCCCGCGTGCCGCCAGCTCCAGCCCCGCGCCCGGACGTAAGCGCCGCTCATCGAGCGCCCGCGCCGGCTCCCTCGACCGTCCGGCCCTCGCGCCCGGAGGCGAAGCGGTCCAGCGCTCCCGAGGCCGCGAGCCCCCGCACCGCGAACCAGGACAGCAGCCCGGCCAGGAGCGCGCCCGAGACGATCGAGGAGGCGACGTAGACGGTCTTGAAGAGCGCGTCGTTGACGGCGTAGTACGACAGCAGGTCGTTGATCGCGAGGGCGAGCCCCGCACCGGCACCGGCCAGCATCGCGACGAGCGGACGGCCGCTGCGGTAGAGGAAGAGCGCCAGGACGATCTCCGCGCCGAGTCCCTGCACGAGTCCGGAGATCAGCACGGTGAAGCCCCACTGGGTGCCGATCAGAGCCGACACGGCCGCGGCGACCAGCTCGGTGTAGAGCGCGGCTCCGGGCTTGCGGATGATCAGGCCGCCGAGGACGCCGGCGAAGAGCCAGCCGCCGCCGAGGAGCCCGCCGAGCCCGGGCAGGAACTCGAAGGCGAGGCCGAGGACGTTCGTCGCCAGGCCCCAGGCCCAGAAGACGATCCCGCTCGCGACGGCGACGACGCTCGCCACCACGATGTCGACGACCCGCCAGCGCAGATCGCGCCGGGCCGGGGCGGAGGAGGTGAGGTTCTGCGCGTTCGTGTTCTGCGCGTTCGTGTTCTGCGCGTTCGTGTTCTGCACTGACGTGCCCTTTCGTGGAAGCGAATGGAGGGCACGGGTTGGTAAGAGGAGATCGAAACGTTCCTTCGCTGGCATGACCCAGATCAGGTTCGACGGTCGAAGGCTGCTGCCTTCCTCTCAGCCCGGTGCACCGGACTCCCGTGTTCGTCGGCAATCATAGACGTCATGTCGTGGTCGGTGGTCGTCGTCCTGGCCGTGCTGCTGATCGTCCTGCTGCAGGCCCTGCTCTGGCAGCGCCGTGCGCGGATCCGCCGCGAGCTGCTCAGCTACGGCACGCGGGTGCCCGCTCGCGTCGTCGGGCCGGATCCGGCACGCGGCGATCGCGATTCTGCACGGGATCTGGGCCGGCTCCTGGTCGTCTACCGGACCGCCGAGGGTGTGGAGAAGCGCGCGCAGAAGTACCCGCTGAAGCGGGGGGACGCGTGGATGGCCGGTGAGCCCGCCGCGGTGATCTACGACCCCCGCCGGCCGGACGACGCCGAGCGGCTGATCGTCGGCTTCGGCCGGACGAAGAAGAAGTGGTACCCCGCGCGCCAGCAGCGCGCCAGCTGACGCGGGGCCGCTCCGGTTACTTCTTGAGGGCGCGGATGATGCGCGCGAGGGCCTTGCCGGTCACCCAGACGAAGGGGATGCCGACGGCGAGGACCGAGATCACGTTCGGCTGGAACCGCAGGCCGAGGTCGTCCTTGATGTAGGCGCCGATCGGGATGACCGTGGCGCCGCCGCCCCCGCCGCCGCCCTCCTGGCCGTCCTCGGAGCCGCTGCCTCCGCCGAAGCCGAACCAGCGGAGGGCGACGGGGACGAGCGAGACGCCGTCGACGGTGACGGGCTCGCCGTAGATCGTCGCGGTACCCGCGGTGGTGACGGTGTCGGCCAGGGAGACTGCGATGTTGGGCATGGTGCGACGGTACTCCGCGGCTCTCCGCGGCGACAAGCGGCCCGCCGGGGCGCACAGGACTCGTCCATGGACCTCCGGGGACCTGCTGCCATGATCGACGGATGTCCGTCCGCACCGGAAGCCGCCGCCCCGTGCGCTCGGCCGCGGTGGCGGTCGCGAGCCTCGTGCTCGCAGCCTTCCTCGCCTTCCACCGCGCGCTGCCCGATCCGATCGGCTGGCTGTCGGTCCTCGAGGTCGGGATCCCCTGGACGGGGCTCCTCGTGCTGCTCCTCATCGCGGCCGCGGCGGCCCTCCGGTCGCGCCGGACGGCGGCCGCGGTCACCGTGCTGGCGATGGTCTACGGCGTGCTGGTGCTGCCGGTCGCACTGCCGGCGCCGGCCGTGCGCTCCGGCTCGTTCACCGTCGTCAGCCAGAACATCGAGACGAGCGGCGACGCCGGCGGGCTCGCCGCCTCGCTCGCCGCCCGCGGCCCCGACGTGATCGCGCTGCAGGAGCTCGACGGAGACGCGGTGGACGCGGTCGACGCCGAGCTGGCCGACGAGTACCCGTACTCGTCCGTCTCGAGCACCGTCGGCGTCTGGAGCCGGACCGAGCTGACCGACGAGGAGCCGCTCGACCTCGGTCTCGGCTGGGAGCGCGCGCTCGCCGTCGACGTCGACACGCCGGTCGGCAGCGCTCGCCTGTTCGTGGTGCACCTGGCCTCGTTCCGGCCGGGCGACCACGAGGAGCGGGACACCATGCTCTCGAACCTCGCCACCGCTCTTCGAGACGACGAGTCGGAGCGGACACTGGTCATCGGCGATTTCAACACGCCGACGGACGACCACCTGTTCGCTCCGGTGCTGGTGGAGGCGGGTCTCGTCCGCACGGGCGGTGTCGGCTTCCCGGCGACCTGGCCGTCCCTGCTGCCGCTCGTCTCGCTCGACCACGCGCTCGCCGACGGCGTCACCGCCGCGACCGTCGCGGTCCTGCCGCCGAACGGCTCCGACCACCGCCCGATCAGTCTGACGATCGGTTCCGCGTAGCGAGCGTGTCGCTGAGGTCGATCCCCTTGGCCGACTCGGGAGCCGACCGGGACAGGAGCGAGGCGGGACGCACGGCCCCGGAGCCGAAGCGGGCGGCCACGCCGTCGACAGCGAGCTCCGCGTCGCGCCAGTCGTCGGAGTCGCTCCACAGGGAGAACGCGACGTCGTCGCCCTCGACCAGCTGCTCGCCGCGCACGCCGATCAGCCGCACGGGCCGCCGCATCGGGTTGGCCGCCTCGAGGAGCGCGGAGGAGGCCTCGTAGAGGACCCGGGCCACGTCCGTCGCCTCGACGAGCGTGCGGGAGCGGGTGAGGGTGCTGAAGTCGCCGAAGCGCACCTTCACCGCGACGGTGCGGCAGCGCACTCCCGAGCGGCGCATCCGCACGGCGACCTTGTCGCAGAGCCGCAGCAGCTCACGACGGACGAGCTCGGGGTCGGCCACGTCGTCGGCGAACGTGATCTCGTGTCCGGCGCTCTTCTCGATCTGGCGGGTGTCGACCGGCCGCGGATCCACCCCGTTCGCCAGGGCGTGCAGGCGCCTCCCGGTCGCCTCGCCGAGGGCGGACACCAGCGACGGCAGCGGGGTGGTCGCGACGTCGGCGACGGTGCGCAGACCGCGGCGGACGAGCGCCTCCTCCGTGCTCGCGCCGACTCCCCACAGCGCGCTCACGGGCAGCGGATCGAGGAACTCGCGGACGCCGTCGGCGGGGACGACCAGCAGACCGTCGGGCTTGGAGCGGCCGGAGGCGAGCTTGGCGACGAACTTGGTGCTGGCGATCCCGACCGAGCAGGTCAGCCCGAGCTCGGCGTGCACCCGGCGGCGGATCTCGGTGCCGATCGCGAACGGCGAGCCCGAGATGCGGCGGGCACCCGCGACGTCGAGGAACGCCTCGTCGATGCTCAGGCGCTCGACCAGCGGCGTGAAGGAGTCGAAGATCGCCATGACGCGGCGAGAGGCCTCGCGGTAGCGCTCCATGTGCGGCTCGAGGACCACGGCCTGCGGGCAGCGGCGGAGGGCGACCGCCATGGGCATCGCCGAGTTGACGCCGTAGCGGCGCGCCTCGTAGGTCGCCGCTGTGACGACGGAGCGCGCTCCGTGGTGGCCCACGATGACCGGCCTCCCGCGCAGATCCGGCCGGTCGAGCAGCTCGACGGAGGCGAAGAACGCGTCCATGTCGATGTGCATGATGCTCGCGCGCGGGTCGTCGAAGGGCTCGGTCGTGACCTGCCGCCCCGTGCCGTCCTGCTTGCTCACGCGGTGCCGTCCTGCTTGCTCACGCGGTGCCGTCCTGCTTGCTCACGCGGTGCCGTCCTGCTCGCTCACGCCGTGCCGTCCTGCCTGCTCACGCCGCTCCGTCCTGCTCGACCACACCTCCGGACATGATCGCACCCACCACCGACATCGGCTTCCCGGCCGCTGCGCCCGGGCCGGCCGGGAATGAGCGCCGACCACTCGCGGTTGACCCGAGCACCACGACGCTCCGGAGAGACCATGACGCACGAGCAGCCCGACTCCCCCACCGCCACCGCCACCGAGACCGGCCCCGGCGCCGAGATGAGCCGCTGGCTCGATCTGCAGGACCGCGCCCACCGCGCCTTCGAGCTCCGGCTGAGCGCCGTCGAGGACTGGTCGGCCCCCACGCCCGACACCGAGTGGGACACGCGCGCGCTCGTGCTGCACGTCGTCCGCGAGCAGCAGCGCGCGCACACGCTCCTCTCGGGCGGCGATGAGTCGGCGCTGCGACTCGAGTCCGTCGCCACCGATCTGAGGAGCGAGTGGCGCCGCGTGACCGACCGCCTGCGCGTCGCTGTCCGCACCGTCGACCCGGCGGCGACCGTGCAGCTGGGGCGCGACACCGTCAGCGCCGTCGAGCTGCTGCAGGAGCAGACGGCCGATGTGACCGTCCACGCCTGGGACCTCGCCCGCGCGACCGGCAGCGACGAGCGGCTGGACGAGGAGCTCGTCGCAGCGGTCTGGGAGCTCTTCGCACCCCAGGAGGAGACCCTGCGCGCGAGCGGCCTCTACGCCGCGCCCGTGCCGGTCGACGACGCCGCCTCTCTCCAGAGCCGCCTGCTCGCCATCACCGGACGCGACGACCGCCTCGCCGCCTGACGGCCCGGCGCCCGGACGCCGTCAAGGCCTGGGGGCGTCCAGGGACGCCGCGGCAGGATGGAGGGGACCACGAACACGGGGCGACCCGCCCCGACGAGGAGAGGAACGTCCATGACACGCATCGCCGTCATCGGAGCCCACGGCAAGGTGGGGCAGCAGATCCTGCACCTGCTCTACGACGCCGGCCACGAGTCGGTCGGAGTGATCCGCAACCCCGATCACGCCGAGGACATCGTCCGGCTGGGCGGCGAGCCGCTCGTGCACGACCTCGAGGACACGACGCCCGAGGCCTTCGCCGAGGCGCTGGGCCACGTCGACGGCATGGTCTTCACCGCCGGAGCCGGACCCGACTCGGGCCCGGAGCGCAAGCGCACCGTCGACCTGGGGGCGTCCGTCCTCAGCCAGAAGGCCGCCGCGATCGTCGGGGTCCAGCACTTCGTGCAGGTCAGCGCGATCGGTGTGGACGAGCCGCTCCCCGAGGACACGGAGGAGGGCTGGAAGGCCTACGTCGAGGCCAAGCGCGACGCCGACGCGGCACTGCGCGACTCCGGCCTCGACTACACGATCCTCCGCCCGGGCGGGCTGACGGACGACGAGGGCACCGGCACGATCACGCTCGGCACCTCCGTCGAGAAGGGGAGCATCCCCCGAGCGGACGTCGCCGCCACGGTGATCGCCGCCCTGGCGCAGCCGACCTCCATCGCGAAGACGTGGGAGATCGTCTCCGGTCCCACCCCGATCGAGGACGCGGTGGCTCAGGGAGCCTGAGCCCCGGCACCTCCTCCTAGAGTGGGGCGGGTGAGCACCCACCCGCCCCGCCCCTGGATCCGCAGCTACGCGCCCGGCGTGCCGACGGAGCTCGAGCTCCCGACCGGCTCGCTCGTCGACATCGTCACCGAGTCGGCCGAGCGCTATCCCCACCAGGTCGCGCTCGAGTTCTTCGGCCGTTCGACCAGCTACTCCCAGCTCGCCGACGAGGTGGAGCGGGCCGCCGAGGGCCTCCGCCGCCTGGGCGTCCGCGCGGGCGATCCTGTCGCCCTCGTCCTCCCGAACTGCCCGCAGCACGTCGTCGCCTTCTACGCCGTCCTCCGGCTCGGCGCCGTGGTGGTCGAGCACAACCCGCTCTACACCCCGCGCGAGCTGCGCCACCAGTTCGAGGACCACGGCGCTCGTGTCGCGATCGCCTGGAACCGCGTCGTGCCGACGGTGCAGGACCTCCCGGCCGACCTCGGCGTCGAGACCGTCGTCGCCGTCGACCTCACCCGCGCGATGCCCGCCTCGATGCGCGCAGCCCTCCGCCTGCCGCTGAAGAAGGCCCGGGAGTCGCGCGCCGCGCTGACCGGGCCGGTCCGCGGCGCGATCGAGTGGGAGACGCTGCTGCGACGGCGGATCGACCCGGCGCACCCGCGCCCGGTCGCGGAGGACCTCGCGGTCATCCAGTACACGAGCGGCACGACCGGCACGCCCAAGGGCGCCGAGCTGACCCACGCGAACCTGACGGCGAACGCCGCCCAGTCGCGCGCCTGGGTGCCGACGGTCCGCCGCGGCGACTGCGTGGTCTACGCGGTGCTCCCCATGTTCCACGCCTACGGGCTGACGCTCTGCCTCACCTTCGCGATGAGCATGGGCGCGCGCCTGGTGCTGTTCCCGAAGTTCGACCCGGAGCTGGTGCTGAAGGTCGTCAAGAAGCACCCCGCCACCTTCCTCCCGGCCGTTCCGCCGATCGCGGAGCGCCTGGCGCGCAGCGCGCAGCAGCGGGGCGTCTCCCTCCGCGGCATCGAGATCGCCATCTCCGGCGCGATGCCGCTCGACCCGGCGCTGGTCGAGTCGTTCGAGGCGCTGACCGGAGGCACGCTCGTCGAGGGCTACGGCCTCTCGGAGACCTCTCCGGTCCTGATGGCCAACCCGGTCGGTCCGACGCGACGCGCCGGGACGGTCGGGCTCCCGCTGCCCGGCACCGACGTGCGGATCGTCGACCCCGAGGATCCCGACACGGAGGTGGCGACCGGCGAGCAGGGCGAGCTGGTCGTGCGCGGTCCGCAGGTGTTCCGGGGCTACCACCGCAAGCCCGACGAGACGGCGGCGACCTTCACCGGCGACGGCTGGTTCCGCACCGGCGACATCGCGACGATCGACGAGGACGGCTTCGTGCGCATCGTCGACCGGATCAAGGAGCTCGTGATCACGGGCGGCTTCAACGTCTCGCCGTCCGAGGTGGAGGAGGTGCTGCTCCGCCTGCCCGAGATCAAGGAGGTGGCGGTGGTCGGCCTGCCCGATCCGCGCAGCGGCGAGTCCGTGGCGGCGGCGGTCGTCCTGGAGCCCGGCGCGCAGCTCGACGTCGCAGCCGCCCGCAAGGCCGTCCGGGAGGCGCTGACGCCCTACAAGGTGCCCAAGCGGATCACCGTCGTCGACGAGCTGCCGCGGAGCATGATCGGCAAGGTCCTCCGCCGCAAGGTGAAGGCGATGCTGACCGACGAGGACTAGCCCGGAACGAGCGAGGGCCCCCGACCACTGTCCGTGATCGGGGGCCCTCTGCAACGAGGCTAGAAGCCGAAGTCGCCGCCTCCGAAGTCGCCGCCCCCGCCGAAGTCGCCTCCGCCACCGAAGTCGCCGCCGCCGGAGTCGCCCCAGCCGCCGCCGTCTCCGGCGTCCGCACCGGAGGCGTCCGCACCTCCCGCATCCGCTCCGCCGTCGGCCGAGGCGTCTCCCCCGCCGTCACCGCCGGCGTAGTCGCCTCCCGCGTCGGGGAGGAACGCGCCCGCGATGGCCGAGCCGATCGCGAACCCGGCGATCGTGCCGAGCATCGAGGAGGCGAGGACGCCGCCGAAGCCCATGCCTCCGCCGCCGGAGAAGCGCCAGCAGGTCTTCCGAGAGCTCAGCGAGGGGGCCCCTGTCGGCGACGCGCCGAAGGACGACGACCCCCGCACGCTCGCCCAGTCCGCCACGAGGAGCGAGCTGCGCCAGCCCGGATTCATGGAGCGGCGCTTCTCCGGCGGCGGAGGCATGGGCTTCGGCGGCGTCCTCGCCTCCTCGATGCTCGGCACGATCGCCGGGTTCGCGATCGGCTCGGCCATCGCGG
>NZ_PSVU01000136.1:0-501 GCF_002932515.1 Rathayibacter sp. AY1D5 | reverse complement strand
CGGAGCGGCGGCAGCTGGAGGACTCGATCGAGCGGACGGAGGAGTCGACGACGCGGCGGGCGCGGATCCGCTCGGGTCGGCGGGTGACGCGGACCCGCGGCCGGTGGGCGACGCGGACATCGGGAGCCCCCGCGCGATCACGGCGGGCGGCGCCAGGAGGACGAAGGAGCCGTCGCCGGGGGCGGACGTCGGCGCGAGCACCTCGGCGAGCCGACCGCCGATCATCGGCGCGGCCCGGGGCAGGCGCGGCGAGGCGAGCTCGGCGCAGTCGGGGCACCAGGAGGAGCGGCGCCGCTCCCGGCCGGGACGGTGGCGCTGCTCCTCGGGAGTGGCGACGAAGACGTGTCCGGCGTCGCAGAGCCAGCACAGGTACACGTCGGCCGCGGGCGGGATCTGGCTGAGCACGACGCCCTCGTTGTACTCGGGCCGGTACTGCCGCACCAGGACAGGGTAGGACGCCCAGGCCTCCCGGTAGGTGCCGACCGCGTAGGGGACGTCGGC
>NZ_PSVU01000135.1:0-518 GCF_002932515.1 Rathayibacter sp. AY1D5 | reverse complement strand
CCCCTCCGGTCGGCCCGTCCCCCGACGCTAGGACGGCGCCGACCGGGCGCCCCACCCCTTGACGGGGGTGGGGCGGAGGGATCAGAGTCCGCGCGGAGGGGCCAGAGTCCGCGCGGAGCGGGCAGTCGCAGCGCGGTCGCGAGCGCCTCGACGACGCGGGTCGCGCGCACGTCGCCGACCCCCTCCATCCGGTTGGTGAGGAACGCGAAGCCGACTCCCGCGTCCGGGTCGGCGAAGGCGACCTGTCCGCCCGCGCCGTCGTGCCCGAAGCCGCTCGGCGTGAGGCGGCCTACCAGGCGGTCGCGGAGGCGGGGCTCTCGATCCCCGGCGACGTCGCCGTGGTGTCGTTCGACGACGACGAGCTGGCCGCCTACCTCCGCCCCGGGCTGACGACCGTGGCGCTGCCGCACGAGGAGATGGGCCGCCGGGCGGTCGAGCTGCTGCTGAGCGGCGCTCCGGGCGAGCGGGTGCTGGTGCCGATGCCGCTGGTGGAGCGGGCGTCGACGCGGCGGGTCTGA
>NZ_PSVU01000134.1:0-532 GCF_002932515.1 Rathayibacter sp. AY1D5 | reverse complement strand
CGCGGAGACCTTGACCGAGTGGCCGGCGGCGATCTGGATGGTCTCGCCGGTCTGCGGGTTGCGGCCGGTGCGTGCGGCGCGGGAGGTGCGCTCGACGGCGATCCAGCCGGGGATGGTGACCTTCACGTCGTTCGACACGGAGTCGGCGAGGGTGGTGAAGAGCGAGTCGAGGACGCCGTTGACGGCGGCCTGGCTCTGGCCGGAGTCGGCGGCGATCTTCGCGACGAGCTCGGTGCGGTTGAGCGACTTGTCAGCCATGGAGTGTCCTCCCAGGACGTTCTCGCTGTCGGAACAGCTGGTTTCGATGGATCGTCCTCGGCCGGGGACGGACGTCCTCAACCGGTCGGACCGTCGGTAACCTACCAGCCCCGCCCCGGATCTCCGGCGATTCCGGCCTCGAGACGCCCGGAACGACGCCGATCGCGCCGGTCGGTCCCTCCACAGGAGGCGCTCGGCGCCTCTCGTCCACCGGTCCGCCGATCGCCTCTCCGCAGAGTCCGCCGCCTGACGAGGATCGGCTCATGACGACGAC